>NZ_BSPX01000165.1:0-2396 GCF_030161255.1 Zoogloea oryzae | reverse complement strand
CAGGGCGCCCCGGTGGGGCGGTAGATCACGCGCTTGCCGGCGAGGGGCGCGGCGAGGGCGGCCGGCAGGGGCCGGTGGCTGATCCACAGCACGGCGCCGAAGCGGGCGATGTCCACGTCCTCGAGGCGGGCGAAGCGCTGCACGTTGGCCGGCAGCGGGCCGCTGCGGCCGTTGGCGTGGCCGCGCCACCAGTCGTCGCTGCCGCTCTCCTGGACGAGGGCGACGGGTTCGTCGTTCACCACCGCGGCGCTGGCGCGGACGATCTCGTCGTGGCTGGCTTCGAAAGTCCAGCCCAGCTCGCGGCCGAGGAGATCCACGGCGAGGGTCTGGCGGGCGTCGGAGGCGGTGGTGAGCACGACGGTGGCGTCGAGGGCGTGGGCGGTCTGGCCGGCCAGGGCGTTGGCGCCGCCCAGGTGGCCGGAGAGCATCGGGATGACGAAGCGCCCGGCCTCGTCGATGACCACCACGCCGGGGTCGGATTCCTTGCGGCCCAGATGCGGGGCGACCAGCCGCACCATCGCGCCCAGTGACACGATGGCGACGATGCCGTCGAAGTTGGAGAACAGGATGGGGATCTGCTCGCCGGTCTTGCCGGCGTAGCAGCTGGCGGCGCCGGGGGCGGCGGCGTGGGCTTCGGCGGCGAACTTCTCGGGGGCGAACAGGCGCGCGCCGGGCAGCGCGGCGACCACGTGGCCAGCCAGGGCGATGCCGTGGCGGGTGATCGAGACGACGGCGATGCGCTCGTGGGGGAAGGGCAGGTGTGGATTCATGGGTGAGCGGGGAAAAAGTGAGGTGGGGAATCAGGCCGGCTCGTGGGCGTGTTTGCGGCAGCCGCGGCGCAGTTCGCCGCGCACCCGCTTGGGGTTCTGCACGAGCAATAGGGAAAGGTAGTTGACCTTTTCGCCGGCCAGGCTGGCCACGTCGCGGACGACGCGTTCGTCCGGGGAGCCGACCTTCTCGATGAAGCAGCTGGTGGCGAGGAGCCCGCGGCGGGTCAGCAGGGCCAGCACCTCGTCGAGCAGCGGCTTGACCTTGAGCAGCACGAGGGTGTCGAACTCTTCGAGGAGGCGCTCGATCACTGGCACGCCGTAGGCAGCGGGGATGACGGCGAAGGTCTCGTCCTCTTCGGCGAGGGTGAGCCCGGTGCTGGCGGCGGCGGCGGCGAAGGAGGACACGCCTGGGATGGTCTCCACCTCCACCTCGGGCGCGAGCTCGCGCACCACCCGGGCGAGGTGGCCGAAGGTGGAGAAGGTGGAGGCGTCGCCTTCGACCAGGAAGACCAGATCGCGCCCTTCGCGCAGCAGCGCGACGGTGCGGGTGGCGGCGCGGCTCCACGCCTTGGCGAGGGCGATCGGGTCGCGGGTCATCGGGAAGACCAGGGCTTCGGCGTCGGCGGGGATGGCGAGGCCGCCGCGCTCGACGATGCCGAGGGCGTAGGAGGATTCCTCGGCCTTCTTGACCGGGTAGAGCCAGCGTGCGCCGCCGCTGAGGCAGGCCCAGGCGCGGCGGGTGATGAGCGCCGGATCGCCGGGGCCGAGGGAGGCGCCGATCAGGCGGCCGCAGGTGGGGGCGGTCATGGGGTGTCCTTTCCGGCGGAGACGATCCACACCGGGTTGTGGGCGGCGAGGCGGTGCATGTCGAGGATGGGCTGGCTGCGGGAGGCTTGCAGCTGAACCACGTCCCACGTCGCGCCGGCGTCGCCGAGGGTGGCGGTGGCGGTGGCGAGGTTTTCGAGGGTGACGAAGTTCATCACCAGCCGGCCGCCGGGGCGCAGGCGGGTGAGGATGAGGCGGATGAGCCCGGCGAGTTCGCCGCCGGAGCCGCCGATGAACACGGCGTCCGGGTCGGGCCAGGTGTCGAGGCCGTCCGGCGCCCGGCCTTCGACCAGGGTGTAGTTGCTGGCCTTGAGGCGCCGGGCGTTTTCGCGGGCGTTGGCGGCGTCGGCGGTGTTCTTCTCGATGGCCCACACGTGGCCGGCGTGGGCGAGGCGCGCGGCTTCGAGTCCGACCGAGCCTGATCCGGCGCCGATGTCCCACACGCGGCTGTCGGGCCGCAGGGCCAGCTTGGCGAGGGACAGGGCGCGGGCTTCCTGCTTGGTGATGAGGCCTTTCTCGGGGGTGCGCTGGACGAAATCGGCGTCGTCGAAGCCGAACACGGCGCGGGGCTCGGGCGGCGTGATGCGCGCGAGTACGACGATGTTGGGGTCGGGGAAGCGGCGCGCGGCGGCGTCGGCCAGCGGCAGGTCGGCCACCACGCTTTCGTCGGGCAGGCCCAGCCTGGCGGCCACCGAGAGCTGGAAGTCGGCGCCGTGGCCGGCGGCGATCAGGGCCCGGGCGATGCGGTCGGGGCTGTTCTCGGGGCTGGTGAAGGCGCCGATCAGGGGGGCGTCGGCGGCG
>NZ_BSPX01000164.1:0-2424 GCF_030161255.1 Zoogloea oryzae | reverse complement strand
CAGGCGCCGGGGCGGCAGGTGCGGGCGCCGCAGGACGGGCCGGCACCGGGCGCGCCTGCCCCTGACCACCGCCACCCGCCATCACCGCGCCCAGCCCGGCCGGCTGATCCGGGCGGAAGGCGAAGAGGCGCAGCAGGGTCATCGAGAAACCGGTGGTCTCGTCGGGGGCCAGCGGCAGCTCGTCGCGGCCGTGGATGGTGATCTGGTAGGCAAGCTGCAGGAACTCGGCGTCGAAGGCCTGGGCGTAGGGCGCGAGGCGGGCCGCTTCGAACTCGTCGGCAACCGCCGCCGGCGCCAGCTGGACCAGCGCGATGCGATGCAGCAGCGCGGCCAGCGACTGAAGCGCGGATTCGAAGGACAGGCTACGCGCCTCCATGCCGTCGACGGCGGCCATCAGCGCGGCCACGTCGTTGGCGACCAGCGCATCCAGCACGGCGTAGAGGTGATCGTCGCCCACCGTGCCGAGCATGTCCTGCACGGCTTGTTCCTCGACCTTGCCGGCGCCGTGGGCGATGGCCTGGTCGAGCAGCGACAGGGAATCGCGCATCGAGCCGTTGGCGGCCTTGGCGATGTGGCGCAGCGCGCCCGGCTCGAAGGGCACGGCCTCGGCCTCGAGCAGCCGCGTGAGGTGGCCGACGATGTGGCCCGGCGGCATCTGCTTGAGGTTGAACTGCAGACAGCGCGACAGCACGGTGACCGGGATCTTCTGGGGATCGGTGGTCGCGATGATGAACTTGACGTGCTCGGGCGGCTCCTCAAGCGTCTTCAGCATCGCGTTGAAGGCATGCCCGGTAAGCATGTGCACTTCGTCGATCATGTAGACCTTGTAGCGGCCCTGGACCGGCGCATACACCGCCTGGTCGAGCAGCGCGGCCATGTCGTCCACGCCCCGGTTGGAGGCGGCGTCCATCTCGACGTAGTCGGGAAAGCGGTCGGCGTCGATGGCCGTGCACGCGGCGCACTGGTTGCACGGCGTGGGCGTGACGCCGGTTTCGCAGTTGAGCGCCTTGGCGAGGATCCGCGAGATCGTCGTCTTGCCGACACCGCGGGTGCCGGTGAAGAGATAGGCGTGGTGGAGGCGACCGGTGGAGAGGGCGTGGGTCAGCGCACGGACCACGTGCTCCTGCCCGACGAGCGTCTCGAAACTGCGCGGGCGCCACTTGCGGGCAAGGACTTGATAGGCCATGGCGGAATTCTATCAGGCGCCGGCGCCGGGCCGACGGACTCGAAGGACGGCAGACGAATGTAAAAAGGGGCGTCCGCCTGGACGCCCCTCGAATTCGGGGTGGCGAGCCCGACCCCCGGCACTAGCAGGGAACGGCTGTGGCTGCTGCCTTCCGGCCCTGACCAGGTTCACCGCGCTGCTATGCGGGGAGACCCGCCACGGCGCGCATTCTAACAGCAGGCCGCGGCTGCGCCCAACTTTCTTTCAAGGCATTTTTTGCGCCGCAGCAGCGGGGCCGAAAGGCAGCACGATCTCCATCACCAGCCCACCGTCCGGGCGGTTGCTGGCCGCGATGTGCCCGCCGTGGGCCTCCACCGCCCGCCGCGCGATGGCCAGCCCGAGGCCGAAGCCCCCCGCCGACTGCCCGGCGGGACTGCGGTAGAAGGGCTCGAAGATCGCGGTCAGATCGGCCTCCGGCACGCCGGGCCCGCGGTCGGCCACGGTAAGCACGAAGTGCCCGTCCGCTGCGCTCGCGCGCACCTCCACCACGGTGCCTTCAGCGGTGTATTTCACCGCGTTGCGGATCACGTTCTCGAAGGCACGCTGGACGAGTTCGACCCGCATCTCGCCTTCGGCCTCGCCATCGCCGGTGAAGCTCAGCTCGCGGCCGCGGGTGTGGGCCTCGAAGCGGGCGTCGTCAGCGATGGCGGCGGCCAGATCGAAAAGCTCGACCGGCTCGCTGCGGCTGTCGCGGGTGCCGGCATCGAGCCGGGCGATGGTGAGGAGCTGGCCGACCAGCTCGTCGAGGCGCACGGCCTCGCGCTCGATGCGGTCGAGGGTCGCCTCGAGCTTGGCCGGGTCCTGCCGGGCCAGGCCGATGGCGGCCTGCAGGCGGGTGAGCGGGGTGCGCAGCTCGTGGGAGACGTCGTGGAGCAGGCGGCGCTGGGCCCCGATGAGGTGCTGGATCTGCTGGGCCATGCGGTCGAAGTCGCCCCCCAGATCGGCGATCTCGTCGCGCCGGGCGCCCATCAGCGGGCCGACGCGGGTCTCCAGCTGACCATTCGCCACCGCGCCGAAAGCCCAGCGCAGGTTGCGGATCGGCCGCGCCAGATACCAGGCCAGGAGCGCGCTGAACACCACGCTGGCGATCAGCCCGGTGGTGATCGGCACCCACGGGCTGGGAGGCAGCGGGCCGTGGCGGTCGAAGGGCGGACGCCCGCCGCGGGGTGGCTCGCCCGGCTTCGGGCCAGCGCCGGGCG
>NZ_BSPX01000163.1:0-2437 GCF_030161255.1 Zoogloea oryzae | reverse complement strand
CATGTATAAGTGCTGAAATAGGAGTAGGCCCCTCCATGGCATCAGGTAACCATACATGAAGGGGGAATTGTGCGGATTTAGCCACCGCCCCAAGAAATAATAAAGAGGCACAAAAAGTAAGGAAAAACAAATGAACATCATTATTATCAATCAAATGATTGACTATTTCGAACATATCTCGAAATTCAAAACTCCCTGTTATCCAATAAAGACCTAAGATTCCTAATAATAAACCGAAATCACCTACACGATTAGTGACAAAGGCTTTTTGACAAGCATTTGCCGCAAGAGGCCGTGTGAACCAAAAACCTATCAATAGATATGAACACATTCCAACTAATTCCCAAAAAAAGTAAATTTCTATTAAATTGGAACTAGTAACTAAGCCCAGCATGGAAGTATTAGAAAAACTCATATAAGCAAAAAATCTTAAATATCTATCATCATGAGACATATAATTGTCACTATAAATAAGAACCATTATCCCAACAGTAGTGATTAATATTGACATAATAGAAGTAAGTGGATCGATAAAATAGCCCAACTCTAAAGAAAAATCACTGTTGATGGTCCAAGACCCTACATATTGATAAATAGGACTGTCTTTTATTTGCTGAATCGACAGATCTATTGCAAAAATCATAACAATAGCTAGTAATAAAACAGTAGAAAATGACCACACACGAGGCATATTTTTTGTTGCGGTCGGAACAAGAAGAAGTCCTACTCCTATTGCTATAGGGACTGGAAGTGGAATGAAAGGTATGATCCACGCATATTGATATGTATGTTCCATTATAAAACTCTACTTTTTAGTATTATTAATTTAGGCCAATTCGCCAGTTCTATATATATTTTACACAAGATATATAGAACTGGCGAATTGGCCTAAATACTTATTATCAACTAGGAGGAGCGGCCTCGACGTGCTCCTTCTTTGTGTCCTTAGGGATAAAAAGCTCTCGCTTAATAGGTAACGAATTTGGGCTCCTGTATTGAATGTATTGAATATCACGTCCCCAAGGTGTATAAATTTAAATTCAAACGCTGCCACTCGCTTTTCAGAGCGATGTTCCACAACAGGGTCGGCAAAAAGGAATAGATAGGCTGGTCCTATCGTACATGTAGTGAGCAACCCGAAGACTAGCCCTACCACAACGTTGGAACTAATGATTCTCTGTGCTAACCCTATTAGTGATCCTAATATCTTGGACTTTATGTTCAAAGTCATATGCGATTACCTCCATTATAGATTGGATTGGGATTGGGACAAAAAATAGAATAACATTTAGATCTGGTTAATAAATCTCCTCTCGATTGAGTAAAATGAACAGCTTTGAAAAAGGGTAGATGGGGGGTATCCAAAAGCAATATAGTCCGGTTTACCCCGTAGAACTTACAAGTTAAGCAGAACCACAATAGATCATAGATCTATTGGCATCGGATACACAGTCATGAGTCACTTTCCTTATAGCTTCCTTGGTTTTCTTTGTTTCAACTCTTTAATAAAACTTGATTCTATATAAATCGAAATGGGGCGTGGCCAAGTGGTAAGGCAACGAGTTTTGGTCCCGGGACTCGAGGGTTCGAATCCTTCTGCCCCAGAACGATTTGTTTAACAATCTCCTATATCGATTCATATAAATGAAGATTCTTTCAGTACGTGATTATTCAGTATCATTCGATTGTCGCACAAAAAAGCTTTTTGAATTTCCGGTAGCCAGCGATTTCGCTAAAGAAAAAGCTTTTAACGCGGCCCAATAAGCTTTTTTTTTCCAAACATTTTTACGAATACGCTTTTTTGAGCTAGAAGTACGCTTCTTGGGAACTGCCATTCAAAAATCAGAAGTTACTTTTTGTTAAAGTTGTATGTGCAAGACATATTTTGTTAAAAACGGATCCTTTTCATTATTATATACAACTACAATATGGATACGTATAACGATTTTTTTTCATTAATATTAATATGGATACGTATAAAAAGATTATTAATTAATCTGATGAATCAAAAATGATAAATAATACATTGCGGAGACAGGATTTGAACCCTGGACCTGAATTTGATGATCTTTGCGAGATACTACTCTATAGATATTACCCCCCATTCTCGACAATTGAATAATAAGGGGGTATTATAATTTTGAGCAAGCCGCTGTGGTGAAATTGGTAGACACGCTACTTTTAGGAAGCAGTGCGAGAGCATCTCGGTTCGAGTCCGAGTGGCGGCATTTTTGAAACAAGAGTATATATATATAATAATAATATACAACAGTATTCAATTATTATGTATATGTCACATGCATACGTGGCTCTTCCTATCCGTTTTCACGCGCGATTAGAGCTACTCAATCGGTCAACCCCCCCTTTTTTGGTCTTATCCCTGCTTCCCCGACTGAGCTGGATTATATCCTTAATCCTTAGATTTTCCTTTCTTTCT
>NZ_BSPX01000162.1:0-2481 GCF_030161255.1 Zoogloea oryzae | reverse complement strand
CTGCGTCCGGGCCTCGTCCGGCGCATCGGCCGCGCCGCTGCCCACGCGCCCCTGTGGCTCTACCTGGGCGGCATCGCCGTCATCACCCTGCTGGTGGCGGGCGGCCTGTCGGGCCTCGCGCTGGCCGACGGGCTGCCCGTGTGGGCGCTGGCCCCGGCCGGGTTGCTCGCGGTGATGGTGGCCAGCCAGCTGGCGGTGTCACTGGTCAACTGGGCCGCCACCCTGCTGGTCAAGCCGCATCCCCTGCCGCGGATGGATTTCTCCCGGGGCATACCGGCGCCCTGCCGCACCCTGGTGGTGGTGCCCACCATGCTCGGCAGCGAAGCGGGGGTGGATGGCCTCCTCGAAGCCCTCGAAGTGCGCTTCCTGGCCAACCGCGATCCCCACCTGCACTTCGGGCTCCTCACCGACTTCCTCGACGCCGCCGACGAGACCCTGCCCACCGACGCCCCGCTGGTGGCCCGCGCCCGGGCCGGCATCGACGCCCTCAACGCCACCTACGCCACCCCGGCCAGCGACGTGTTCTTCCTGTTCCACCGCCCGCGCCGCTGGAACCCCCAGGAGCAGGCCTGGATGGGCGCCGAGCGCAAGCGCGGCAAGCTCGCCGACCTCAACGCCCTGCTGCGCGGCTTTGCCGGCGACGCCTTTGCGCTGGTGGCCGGCGACACCACCATTCTCGGCGGGGTGAAGTACGTCATCACCCTCGACACCGACACCCAGCTCCCGCGGGATGCGGCGCGGCAGTTCGTCGGCGCCATGGCCCACCCCCTCAACCAGCCGGTCTACGACGAGCGGGCAGGGCGGGTGGTGGCCGGCTACGGCATCCTCCAGCCGCGGGTCGGCATCAGTCTGCCGGGGGCCAACCGCTCCCGCTACGCCCGGCTCCACGCCGGCGAGGCGGGCATCGACCCCTACACCCGCGCGGTGTCCGACGTATATCAGGACGTGTTCGGCGAAGGCTCCTTCATCGGCAAGGGCATCTACGACGTGGACGCCTTCGAGGCGGCGCTGGGCGAGCGCTTTCCCGACAACCGCATCCTCAGTCACGACCTCCTCGAAGGCTGCTACGCCCGCGCCGGCCTGCTCAGCGACGGCCTGCTGTACGAGGACTACCCGGCCCGCTACGCGGTGGACGTGACCCGCCGCTACCGCTGGATCCGCGGCGACTGGCAGCTCGCCGGATGGCTGCTGCGCCACGTGCCGTGCCTGTGCGACGACGGCGGCGGCCCCCACCGACAGCCCAACCCCCTGTCGGCCCTGTCTCAGTGGAAGCTCGCGGACAACCTCCGGCGCAGCCTCGTGCCCCCGGCCCTGCTGGCCCTGCTGGTGCTCGGCTGGGCCACCCTGGATCGGCCCGGGCTGTGGACCGGGCTCGTCGTCGGCATCCTGATCCTCCCCGCCCTGTGCGCCGTGCTGCTCGATCTGCTGAAGAAGCCCAAGGACAGCGTGCTGCGCCAGCACCTGGCCGCCGTGGCCCATGGCGCCGGCCAGCGTGCCGCCCAGCTCGGCTTCGCGTTCGCCTGCCTGCCCTTCGAGGCCGGCTTCAGCCTCGACGCCATCGGTCGCACCCTGTGGCGGCTGGGCGTCAGCCACCGGCGCCTGCTCGAATGGTGCCCGTCGAGCGAGGTCGAGCGGAAAGCCCCCGCCCACGACGACCTGCCCGGCGCCTTCCGGACCATGGCCACCGCGCCCCTCGCCGTGGTGGCGATCACCACCGGCCTCGTCGCCCTGGCGCCGGGGGCGCTGCCCGCCGCCGTGCCGGTGCTCCTGCTGTGGCTGGCCTCGCCGGCCATCGCCTGGTGGCTCGGCCGGCCCATCGCCCCCCGCGCGGTGAGCCTCAGCATCGACCAGACCCTCTTCCTGCGCGGCATGGCCCGGCGGACCTGGGCCTACTTCGACACCTTCGTCGGGCCCGCCGACCACTGGCTGCCGCCCGACAACTTCCAGGAATACCGCGTCGCCTCGGTGGCCCACCGCACCTCGCCCACCAACATGGGGCTGGCCCTGCTGGCCAACCTGGCCGCCTGCGATTTCGGCTACATCCTCGCCGGCCCGCTGCTGGCGCGCACCACCCGGACCCTCGACAGCATGGCGCGCCTGCCCCGCTACCGCGGGCACTTCTACAACTGGTACGACACCCGCAGCCTCGAACCCCTCGCCCCCGCCTACGTATCGACGGTGGATAGCGGCAACCTCGCCGGCCACCTGCTCACCCTGCGGGCGGGCCTGGGCGAACTGCCGGACGACCCCGTCGTGCCGGCCCACCTGTTCGACGGGCTGGCCGACACCGTGCACATCCTCGCCGCCGCCATCGGCAGCGACGCCGACGAGCGGCTCGCCTCCTGCTGGCGGGCCCTGGAGAGCGCCTCCGTGGCCCAGCCGGCGAGCCTGCCGGCGGTGCGCCTCATCCTCGAGGGGCTGGCCGGCTGCGCCGCCAACGTGCTGGTGCAGACCGCCGGGCAGCCCGACACCGGCGCCGAA
>NZ_BSPX01000161.1:0-2566 GCF_030161255.1 Zoogloea oryzae | reverse complement strand
TGGATCGAGGGCGCCGGAGACGGGCACGCCGATGCTGCGATGGCCCACGCGGCCGCGGTCCTGGATCGACACGCCGAGGCCGGGATTCTCGACCCGCAGGCTGGCCGTCATTCGCCCAGCTCCGCCCGGCTCACCGCCTGCCAGCGCACCCGGTCACCCGCCGCCAGCAGGGCCGGGCGGTCGGGGTTGGCAGGGTCGAACAGGCGGGTGGCGGTGCGGCCGACGAGGCGCCAGCCGCCGGGGCTGTCCCACGGATAGACCGCCGCCATCCGCCCGGCGATGGCCACCGAGCCCGCCGGTACCTTGAGGCGCGGTGTGGCGAGGCGGGGCATCTCGAGGGCTTCCGGCAGGCCGCCCAGGTAGGGAAAGCCGGGCAGGAAGCCCAGCATGTAAACCTTGAATTCAGTGGCGCAGAAGAGCTCGATCACCGCCTCGCGGCTCATCCCGCTGGCGGCGGCCACGTGGGCGAGATCGGGCGCGCAGTCGGCGTCGAAGCACACCGGCAGCGTCCAGGTGGTGCCGCTGGCCTTGGCTTCGTGGCCTTCACGGGCGAGGGCCAGCAGATCGGCTTCGAGCTGCGCGGCATCGACCCGGTCCGGGTCGAAATGGATCGTCACCGAGCGGAAGGTGGGCACCCATTCGACGATGCCCGGGTGGCGTTCGGCCAGCGCCGGCAGCGCCCCGGCAAAGCCCAGCACCCGGGCGTGGATGGGGTCGGCGATGGCCGCGCCGAACTCGACGGTCAGCGCCGCGTCGCCCAGCGGCAGCAGGCGGACGGGCGCCGTCATCGGCCGGGCTTACTGGCCGAGCGCCCCGAAGGCCTTCTTGGCCAGCTTGCCGGCGGCGCCGACCGGGTCCTTGCGGATGGCTTTTTCTTCTTCGGCGATCATCAGGTAGAGGCCGTCCAGCGCCTTGCGGGTCACGTAGTTCTCGATCTTCAGGTCGTCGCCCTTGCCCAGGCCAAACGCGCCGGCCTTGCTGGCGAGCTTGTTGTACTGATCGGCCAGGGCCAGCTTGCTGGTGGTTTCGCGCACCGTGGGCAGGAAGGATTCGGTGAGCTGGGCGGAGGTCTTCTCGCGGAAATACTGGGTGGCGGCATCGTCACCGCCGGAGAGGATCTTCTTGGCGTCCTCGACGCTCATCTTCTTCACCGCATCCACCAGCAGCGCCTTGGCCTTGGGCACCGCCTGCTCGGCGGCGTGGTTCATGTTGTTGATGAGGGCGTCCAGATCCTTGCCGCGGCCCATGGCGCGCAGGCCGGTTTCGAGCGGGGCGAGGCTCTCGGGCAGGCCGATCTTCACTTTCGGGTTGTTGAGGAAACCGCCGTCGGCGCCCAGCTGTCCAACCGCCTTGCCGGCACCCTGCACGAGGGCCTCCTTGAGTCCGCCCGAGGCGTCCTTGTCGGTGAGGTCGGCCAGACTCAGCGCCCAGGCCTGGGAACAGATGACAAGCAGCACCAAAGCTCTCAGAATCGCACGCATCGCAAAACCTCCTCTAAGCCGAACGCGGTAACAAAAAGATGTTTCTCAAGGCTATCACGCGCCTCGTTGCCCCTGTGCTGCTCGTTGCATTCCTTGACGGATGCAGCCAGCCCGCTACCCCCGACGTGCGCTTCACGACCCTCGACGGCCAGACCACCCCGCTCTCCGCCCTGCGCGGCAAGGTGGTGCTGGTGAACTTCTGGGCCACCACCTGCACCACCTGCGTGGCCGAGATGCCGCAGCTGGTCGACACCTACAACAAGTTCGCCCCGCGGGGCTTCGAGACCGTCGCCGTGGCGATGGACTACGATCCGCCCCAATACGTGCGCAACTACGCCACCAAGAACGCCCTTCCCTTCAAGGTCGCCCTCGACACCGACGGCTCGGCGGCCAAGGGCTTCGACGGCGTGCGCCTCACGCCCACCACCTTCCTCATCGACAAGCAGGGGCGGGTGGTCCAGAAGTACTTGGGCGCGCCGGACTTTCCCAAGCTCCACGCCCTGCTCGACAAACTGCTGGCCGACCCGGCGTGAAGGCCCGCGGCCTGATGCTGGCGCTGGCTGCGGCCGGCGCCATTGCCGTGGCGGTGCTGTGGCCCCGCGGGCGTGACGTGGAGGTGGCGGTGGTGAAAAGCGCGCCGCTCACCCAGTCGGTGGTCGCCACCGGACGCATCGCCACGCCAGCCCGCATCGCCATCGGCAGCCCGATCGCCGCCACGGTGCTCGATATCACCGTGCGCGAAGGCGACGTGGTGGCGCCCGGTCAGGTGCTGGCCCGGCTGCGTTCCGACGATGCCGCCGCGCTGGTCGCCCAGGCCGAGGCCGCCCGGGTCGAGGCCGAGGCGCGCCTCACCCAGGTGGAAAGACTCGGCCAGCCGGTGGCCGCCCAGCAGCTCGCCCAGGCCGAAGCCAACCTGAAGGTCGCCCAGGCCGAGGCCGAGCGCGCCCGCAGCCTGGTCGCCCAGGGCTTCTACGCCCAATCCAAGGTGGACGACGCCCTGCGCAACGCCGCCAATGCCGCCACTGCCGTCGATGCCGCCCGCGCCCAACTGGCGGCCCAGGTGCCCGGCGGCACCGAGCGCGAAG
>NZ_BSPX01000160.1:0-2610 GCF_030161255.1 Zoogloea oryzae | reverse complement strand
GGCCCGGCCGCTGGGCCGCGAAGGCAGCCCGCTGCTCGACCTGGCCCTCTCCCCCGACGGGCAAGCCCTCGCCAGCACCGACAAGGACGGCCGAGTCTTCCTGTGGGACATGAGTAGCGGCCAGCCCCTCCACGCGCCGCTCCTGCGCCACGCCGGGCCAGGGCTGGCCCTGGCGTGGGCACCGGACAGCGCCCGGCTCGCCACCGCCGGCTGGGGCCAGGGCGTGCTCATCTCCAGCACCGCCGCCGACGCCTGGGCAGACCACGCCTGCAGCCTCGTCCGCCTCAATCCACCAGAGGGCGCCGACACACCCTCTTGCAGGCAAGCGCCAACACGGCCTTGACATCGGCACGCCGCGATCTAGTCTGATTAGGCAGACCGCGTTTCCATGACGAAGCACGAACCCTGCGTCATAAACCCTTCGCATCCGCGAAGCGGCCCATCGCCATCGTTCAAAGCGTGATCGGGAGGCCCCCATGACCCTCATCATCCCCGGCGTCGAAGTCACCGTCGTCAAGGAAGTCCTGGCACCCCAGCTGGCCCCGTCGGGCGTGCTGGGCCTGGTGGGCATCGTCGAGAACGCTGCCGAAGGCGTGGGGCGTGCCGCCAGCTGGCGCAGCTTCCTCACCGCCTACGGCGGCGCCAGCACCTTCAGCCTGCCCGAAGCGGCCCAGGCGCTGGCCAACGGCGTGTTCGAGCTGGTGGTGTGCCCGGTGGCCTGCGAAAGCCGGGCGAGCATCAAGATCCCGCCGGCCACCGGCAGCGGCGCGGCCTTCACGCTGTCCGCGAAGGCGCCGGGGCCGTGGGGTAACGCCATCACCGCCAGCATCGCCACCCGCCAGGTGCCCACCGGCAAGAAGACCGCCGAAGGCGCCGACGAAACCCGCGCGGTGTTCGACCTCACCCTGCGCTACAAGGGCACGGCCTACACCGAAGTGCACCGCAACCTGTCGGTCGATACCGGCGACCAGATCCGCAACGCCCGCGACGTGCTGGCCGCGCAATCGCAGCTGGTGCGCATCGACGAAGCCCGCGACAAACTCAAGCAACCCAAGGACAGCCCCGACACCACCGCTGCCGGCGGCGCCGCCTATGCGCTCGCCGGCGCCGTGGATGCCGAGCCGGACGCCTATCGCGCCGCCGTGGCCCTGCTCGAAAACGAATCCGACGTGGACATGGTGCTGGTCTCGGTGCAGGACACCACCGACACCACCCGCGTCGGCCGCATCTACGCCGACGTGATCAGCCACTGCGACCGCATGAGCGCCCTCAGCCAGGGCCGCATCGGCTTCGGCGAGGTGCCCGGCGCCAGCGCCAGGGAAATCGCCACGGCCGCCGACAAGCTCACTGGCACGCTGGTGTCCGATCGTTTCGTGCTCGTCGCCCCGGCCGGCGTGGTGGGCGCGGTGGCCGGCATGACCGGCAGCCTCGACTACTTCCAGTCGCCCACCTTCAAGCGCCTGTCCGGCCTCGGCGAGCCCTCGCCGGCACTGGGCGTCGAATCCCAGCAGGAACTGCTGCGCAAGAACGTCGTGCCCATCGTCGCCCAGCGCGGCCGTGGGGTGATCGTGGTGCGCGGGCTCACCACCGACAACGACCAGATCAGCGTGCGCCGGGTGGCCGACCACGCGGTACGCGGCGTCAAGACCATCGGCGAGCTCTTCATCGGCCGGCTCAACAACGAGGAAGGGCGCGGCGCCCTCAAGCAGAAGCTGGTGGAGTTCCTCGTCCAGATGCAGAAGGAAGGCGCCATCGTGCCCTCCACCGACGGCACCGACCCGGCCTTCAAGGTGAGCGTGTATTCCAGCCAGCAGGATTTCGCCCAGGGCATCGTGCGGGTCGATCTGGCGGTGCGCCCGGTGCGCGCCATCGACTACATCTACGCCACGGTGCTGGTCCAGGTGTAAGCCCCGGCCGACCGCCTCCTCCAACCCCTGACTCACCGGAGAACCCGCCATGCCGACCGTCTTTTCCGCCAACCGCTCCAGCGTGCTGGTCGATGGCGAAGCCATCGAAGGGCTGCAATCGCTGGCCTTCCGGGTCGTCACCGAGCGCGAGGACATCCGCGCCGTGGGCAGCGACGAACGGGTCGCCGTGAGCTTCGGCCTGCGCACCGTGCAGGGCGAGCTCACCGTGCGCTCGGCCAACTTCAAGCTCGACGGCCACCTGGACAAGCAGGCCAAGTTCCAGCTCGTCGCCAACCTCAAGAAGGACGACGCCGCCGACTCGCCCAAGCGCACCCTGTCCTTCGACGACTGCTACATCGAAGACAAGGCCTTCAGCCTCGGCGCCGGTGGCACGGTGGTGACCGCCTACACCTTCAGCGCCACCCGCGTGCGCGAGGAGTAAGGCCATGAGCAGGCTGGCGCTGGACCTCTCCGGCACGCCCTGCCTGCTCGATTTCGAGGGCTTTCACCGCCCGCTGGGCGTCACGGCAGGCACCACCGCGTTCACCCTGGCGCCCTGGACCTACCTCCGCCACATCGACACCCTACGCGCCAGCACCCGCGCCGCCGGCCCCGACCTGCGCCTCGACACCCGACGCCTCACCGCCGCCGTGCTGGCCGGCCTCGACCTGCCCGACGCGCTCGCCCGCGCCCTCGAACCCCT
>NZ_BSPX01000159.1:0-2690 GCF_030161255.1 Zoogloea oryzae | reverse complement strand
GAGGCCGACCGCCTGTGGGGCAGCGCCGACGAACCGTGGGGCTCGGACTACCTGCGCCCCAGCGCCATGCTCGCCGACGCCTGGCTGCTCCCCACCAAGGCCTTGCTCGCCGCGCCCGCCGGCATCCTGCTCTCGGCCGCCGAGATGCCCGCCTCGCGCCACGGCCGCGACGCCACCGCCAGCACCGGGCGCCAGCATTTCTTCGAGGGCACGTCCATGGCGCTGGCCGACCTCATCGAGGATTCCGACCACCGCTTCGTCGCCTTCAACGCCAGGCCGCCGGCCCTCGACACCCTCGCCGTGTGGGACCAGGCCCACCCCTTCGAGCCGGTCGCACTGGTAACGATGCCCGACCTGCTCCACCCCACGCCACCCGATGCCGTCAGCGTGCCGCCGGCCCTGCCCGACGAGTTGTGCTTTGGCGCCCAGTGCAGCCGTGGCAAGGCTGACACCACCGTGGGCGCCCTCGACTACCCGCTGCTTGGTTTTGATGCCAGCGAGCTGCAGGCCGCCCAGCTTGCCCTCGTCCAGCACTGCGAAGCCCTCGGCGCCCGCATCGCCCTGCTCGACCTGCCACCTAGCCTGCGCGCCGGCGACATCGTGCAGTGGCGCCACGCCCTCGCCAGCCCCCGCGCGGCGCTGTACACCCCGTGGCTGCGGGTTGATGCCGACGGCACCGCCGCCACCGTGCCGCCCTCCGGCGCCGCTTGCGGCATCACCGCCCAGGTCGAAAACGACACCGGCGTGTGGGCCGCGCCCGCCAACCGCAACGTGCAGGGCGCCTTCGCCCGCGCCGACGACGCCGGCCTGCCCGAGCCCGGCTTCCTGTTCGAAGAGCGCATCGACGAGATCCGCCGCACCGAGCGCGGGCTGATGCTCCTCGGCGCCCGCACCACCGCCACCGACCCGGACTGGACCCACATCCCGGTGCGCCGCCTGATCGACTGGCTCAAGGCCCAGCTCGCCGCCGATCTGGCCTGGGCGCCCTTCGAGCCCAACGACGCCACGCTGTGGTCGGCCATGGCCGGCACCGCCCGCCGACGCCTCAAGGCCTTGTTCAACGCCGGCGCCCTGGCCGGCCGCACCGACACCGACAGCTACTTCATCCGCTGCGACGCCAGCACCCACACCCAGGGCGATCTCGATGCCAGCAGGGCGATCATGCAGGTCGGCGTCGCCCCCGCCGTGCCGGCCGAATTCATCGTCTTCCGTCTCGTGCGCAGCGGCGCGGACGATCCCCGCATCGAGGTGTTCTGATGCCCGCCCAGGCCATGCTCACCCAGTTCAACTTTGCCGTGCAGATCGAGCTCTCGGGCCTCGGCGGCGACGAAGGGCTCGCGCTCGGCGGCCGCAAGGGTGCCTTCTCGGAGGTGCAGGGCCTGGAGATCACGATGGAACCGGTCAGCTTCCGCGAAGGCGGCTACAACCGCGGCGCCCGTCAGCTGCTGGGCAAGACGACCAACCCGCCGCTGGTGCTCAAGCGCGGCCTGTCCCTCGACCCGGCCTTCTGGACCTGGATCCAGCGCTGCATGGACGGCACCTTTCCGCTGCCCTATGTCTCCGGGACGATCCGCGTGCTCCAGGCCGACAGCACCGCCGCCGACGCCGGCGTGTGGCGCTTCGAAAACGGCATCGCCACAAAGGTCAAGTGTGTTGACCTAAATGCCGGCAACGCCCGCGAAGTCGCCCTCGAAGAGTTGCACATCGTCCACGAAGGCCTGAGCCGGGAGCAATCATGAGCACAGCCCAGTTCCGCCGTGCCAAGCTCGTGCCCTTCGACGCGGGCGGTCGCAACGTCGAGGAGAACCGCGCCATCCCCCTCGACTTCAACCCCGAGACGCTGACCCTCAAGGTCTCCGCCGGCGAGCAGCGCGACCGCAGCCGCCGCGGCCGCCAGCAGGTGCAGAACGTCGGCTCCTCCAAGGCCACCCTGTCCTTCGAGTGCTACTTCGACTCCACCCGCCCGCGGGACGACGACACCAACGACGATGCCGGCGGAGAAGAGATGCTCGACGTGCGCGTGCGCACCAAGCCCATCGCCGATCTGGTGCAGACCTTCGGCAGCGGGCGCGAGCAGGCCCCGCGGCGGGTGCAGTTCCGCTGGGGCACGCTGCTTTTCAACGGCGTCATCTCGTCCCACCAGGAAGTCTTCGACTACTTCAGCCCCAGCGGCGTCCCGCTGCGCTCCAAGGTCCAGCTCACCCTCACCGAGCAGGAGTTCCGCTACGAAGTTAACGCCAGCGACGCCGCCCAGCGCCGCCAGGCCGTGGAGCAGGCGAGCGATGCCCGCAGCCAGGCCAGCGCCGCCGGTGCCGGCAGCCTGCTGGGTGGTGGCGCCAACGGCGGGCTGAGCTTCGATCTTTCCGCGGGCTTCGAGCTGTCGGCCAGCCTCGACGTAAATCTGGATGTGAGCCTCTCGGCCCAGGTCGGGCTGTCGGCCAGCCTGGGCGCGTCGGCCGACATCGGCATGTCGGTGGGCGCCGGCATCAAGCTCGACGCCTCTGCCGCCATCGACGTGTTCGGCCCCGCCGCCCTCGGCACCACCGGTGACCTGGGCAAGAGCGGGCTGTCGATCCCCAAGCCCTCGCCCGGCCTCGCCGCCGCTGGCGTCACCCCCAACCCGTGGGCGCCGGACGGCCCGGCCCCGGGCAGCAAGGCCGCCGGGCTCGCCGCCGTGGTGAGCGACCAGC
>NZ_BSPX01000158.1:0-2706 GCF_030161255.1 Zoogloea oryzae | reverse complement strand
GCCCGCGGTGCCGCCGGGCCAACGCCCGGCCTCCCTTGCCGGCGCTGAACAAACGCCCGCCGGCGCGCTCAAACACGCATCGCCCGCCGCACTCGAAGGAACACCATGCCAGCCCCGTTCGTGCCCCCCCGCCCGGTCCGTATCGTCGGCGTCGGCTCCTGCCTCGGCGCGCCGATCTTCGGCCCCGCCGCCGGCCCCCGCGCCCTGCGCGACTACGGCATCGAACCGCGCCTCAACCAGCGCGGCATCCGCGCCCGCTGGCAGACCCTGCTCGAACCCTCCGCCCCCAAGCCGCCCCACCCGCCGATGCACGAACGCCTCGGCACCGTGAGCCACCTGCTCCACGATCTGGCCGACATCACCGCCGCCATCAGCGCCGAAGAGGCCATCCCGCTGGTGCTCGGGGGCGACCATGTGATCGGCGCCGGCACCTGGCGCGGCGTGGCCCGCCATCTGGCGCCCCGCGGCAAGCTCGGCCTGATCTGGGTGGACGCCCACCTGGACGCCCACACCCCCCAGACCACCCACTCCGGCAACATCCACGGCATGCCCCTGGCGGCCCTGCTGGGCATCGGCGACGAAACCCTCACCGGCCTGCCCGGCCCGCACCTCGACCCCGCCCACGTGGTGATCGTCGGCGCCCGCTCGTGGGAGCCGGAAGAGCCCAAGCTCCTCGAAAAGCTCGGCGTGAAGATCTTCTACATGCCCGAAGTGCGCGCCCGGGGCCTTGCCGCGGTGATGTGCGATGCCATGACCATCGCCCGCGACGGCACCGCCGGCTTCGGCGTGTCGGTCGATCTGGATTCGATGGACAGCGCCAAGCTGCCCGCCACCACCTGCTTGGAGCCCGACGGCATCGACCCGCAGGAGCTGGTGGATACCCTCCACGGCCTGCGCAGCTGCGCCGATTTCGTCGCCCTGGAGATCGTCGAATACGTACCCGAACGCGACCGCTGCAACAGCGGCGCCCAGTGGGTCGTCGAACTCGCCGCCGCCGCCCTCGGCCCCACCACCTCCCAGCTGCGCTACCGGGAGGACACCTTCGGCGCCCGCAACTACGCGCCGCTGCCGGTGGTCTTCAGCCGCGGCGAAGGCCCGTGGCTGTGGGACGTGGAAGGCCGCCGCTACCTCGACATGATGAGCGCCTACTCGGCGGTGAGCTTCGGCCACAGCCACCCGCGGCTGGTGCGCGCCCTCACCGAGCAGGCCGGCCGCCTCGCGCTGACGTCCCGCGCCTACTCCAACGACCGCCTTCCGCTGATGCTCGAACGCCTGTCGGCGCTCTTGGGCTACGACCAGGCGCTGCCGGTCAATACCGGCGTCGAGGCCGTCGAAACCGCCATCAAGGCCGCCCGCAAGTGGGCTCACACCATCAAGGGCGTGCCCGAAGGCCAGGCCGAGATCATCGTCTGCGCCGGCAACTTCCACGGCCGCACCACCACCGTGGTCGGTTTCTCGTCCGAGGCCCAGTACCGCGCCGGCTTCGGCCCCTTCGCGCCGGGTTTCAAGACGATTCCGTTCGGTGACGCCGACGCGCTGGAGACCGCCATCGGCCCCAACACCGCCGCCTTCCTGTTCGAGCCGATCCAGGGCGAAGGCGGCATCAACATCCCGCCCGCCGGCTGGCTCACCCGCTGCGCCGAGATCTGCCGCACCCGCAACGTGCTGCTCATCGCCGACGAAGTGCAGACCGGCCTTGGCCGTACCGGCAAGCTGCTGGCGGTCGACCATGAAGGCATCCGGCCGGATGGCGTGATCCTCGGCAAGGCCCTCGGTGGCGGCCTGCTGCCCATCTCCGCCTTCCTGGCCGACGAGCGCCTGATGCAGGTCTTCCGCCCCGGCGACCACGGCTCCACTTTTGGCGGCAACCCGCTCGCCGCCGCCGTCGCCAGCGAAGCCCTGGCCCTACTGGCCGACGAGAAGCTCGCCGAGCGCGCGGCCCGCCTGGGCGCCCTCTTCCTCACCCGCCTGCAGGCCATCGACAACCCGTTGATCCGCGAAGTGCGCGGCCGCGGCCTGCTCATCGGCATGGAGCTCGACGTCACCCGCGTCACCGCCCGCACCGCCGCCGAATGGCTGCTCGCCCGCGGCCTGATGACCAAGGACACCCACGACAGCGTGCTGCGCTTCGCCCCGCCGCTGATCATCGACGAAGCCACCCTGATGAAGGCCGCCGAAGTGGTCGGCGACGCCCTCGGCGACCTCGCCCGCCGCACCACCTGATACAAAGCCATGAGCGAAAAACTCGACCGACTCGTCCTCGAAGCCCGCCGCGCCGCCGACAAACGCGCCGAGGGCTACCGCGAAAAAGCCCTCAAGATCTACCCGTGGGTCTGCGGCCGCTGCGCCCGCAGCTTCACCCACGCCAACCTGCGCGAACTCACCGTCCACCACCGCGACCACAACCACGACAACAACCCGCCCGACGGCAGCAACTGGGAGCTTTTGTGCGTGTATTGCCACGACAACGAACACCAGCGCCAGCTGGAAGCCACCCAGGGCAGCGTCACGGGCAAGCAGCCCGGCAAGGCAGCGACGCATTCACCGTTTGCTGGGCTGGCGGGGTTGTTGAAGAAGGATTGAGGGGAGCGGGAAACCGCGCGTAGGATTACAAAGGGACTTCCCCCACCCGCCCGGTGGGCTTGCCACCCGGCATCGAAGTGCCAAGATTGAATTGCTGAAGGTCAATCTGAAACGGCGAGGAGG
>NZ_BSPX01000157.1:0-2906 GCF_030161255.1 Zoogloea oryzae | reverse complement strand
ACCCCTGCGCCGCCCTCCAGCTCAAGGTGAACCTGGCCCCCGGCGCCAGCGGCGAGCTGGTGTTCCGCCTCGGTGTCGGACACGACAGCGCCGACGCCGACCGGCTGGTGGCGCGCGTGCGCGGTTCCGCCGCCGCCCGCCAGGCCCTCGACGACGTGCACGCCTACTGGCAGCGCACCCTCGGCGCGGTGCAGGTCGACACCCCCGACCCGGCGGTGAATGTGCTCGCCAACGGCTGGCTGCTCTACCAGACCCTGGCCTGCCGGCTGTGGGCACGCAGCGGCTACTACCAGTCGGGCGGCGCCTTCGGCTTTCGCGACCAGCTGCAGGACGCGATGGCCCTGGTCCACGCCGAGCCGGCGCTGCTGCGGGCCCACCTGCTGCTGTGCGCCGGCCGCCAGTTCCGCGAGGGCGACGTGCAGCACTGGTGGCACCCACCCTCGGGCCGCGGCGTGCGCACCCGCTGCTCCGACGACTACCTGTGGCTGCCCCTGGCGGTGTGCCGCTACGTCACCGCCAGCGGCGACACCGGCGTGCTCGACGAAGTGCTGCCCTTCCTCGAAGGCCGTCCGGTCAACCCCGAAGACGACGCCTACTACGACCAGCCCACCGCCTCGGGCGAGACCGCCGACCTCTACGCCCACTGCGTGCAGGCCATCCGCCACGGGCTCACCGCCGGCGTCCACGGGCTGCCGCTGATGGGCTCGGGCGACTGGAACGACGGCATGAACCGGGTCGGGCTGGCCGGCCAGGGCGAAAGCGTGTGGCTGGGCTTCTTCCTGTACGCGGTGCTCGGGCAGTTCGCCGGGCTGGCCGAAGCCCGCGGCGACGACGCCTTCGCCGCCCTGTGCCGCGAGGAAGGCGCCCGCCTGCAGGCGGCCCTCGAAACCCACGGCTGGGACGGCGGCGTGACGCCGGCCGGCTGGTACCGCCGGGCCTACTTCGACGACGGCACGCCCCTGGGCTCGGCCGGCAACGCCGAATGCCGGATCGACTCGATCCCCCAAAGCTGGGCGGTGCTCTCCGGCGCGGCCGAACCCCACCGGGCGCGCTGGGCGATGGACGCCCTGGCCGAACATCTGGTGCGGCCCGCCGACCGGCTGGTGCTGCTCCTCGACCCGCCCTTCGACACCGCCAGCCTGCCCGCCGGCTACATCCGCGGCTACGTGCCCGGCGTGCGCGAGAACGGCGGGCAATACACCCACGCCGCGGTGTGGGCCGCGATGGCCTTCGCCCAGCTCGGCGACACCGATCAGGCCTGGGCGCTGCTCGCGCTGATCAACCCGATCGACCACGCCCGCAGCGCCGACGGCGTCGCCACCTACAAGCTCGAACCCTACGTGGTTGCCGCCGACGTGTACGCCTGCCCGCCCCACGTGGGCCGCGGCGGCTGGAGCTGGCACACCGGCGCCGCCGGCTGGATGTACCGGCTGATCGTCGAATCCCTGCTCGGCCTGCGCCGGGAAGGCACGCTGCTCCACGTGGCGCCGCGCCTGCCGGCCGACTGGCCCGGCTGCACCCTGCGCTACCGCTTCGGGGAAACCTGCTTCCCCATCGTCGTCACCCGCGCCGTGGCCGGCGAGGACATCGGGCTGCGCGTCGATGGCGTGGCGCAGCCCGACGGGGCCATCCGCCTGGTGGACGACCGCCAGCCCCATCAGGTCGAGCTGCGCATCGGCTGACCCCGCCCGGCACGGCCGGATATGTTCGGTAGCGCACATATCCGGCCGCCATGGGTGCCTATACTGGGCATGTGGCATCCCCGCCGCACCGGCGGGTGCGCCCTTTCCCACACACCGGAGTCCGATGATGGTCAGCGCCGACGACGCCCGCAGAAACCAATTGCTCGCAGTCCTGCCAGAAATCGAGTTCCTGCGCATCCTGCCCCAGCTGGAAGCCGTGGACATGCCCCTCGGGCAGGTGCTGTACGAATCCGGCCGGCCCCTCAGCCACGTGTATTTCCCCACCACCGCCATCGTCTCGCTGCTCTACGTGATGGAAAACGGGGCCTCGGCCGAGATCGCCGTGGTGGGCAACGAGGGCATCGTCGGCATCTCCCTCTTCATGGGCGGCGAGACCACCCCCAGCCGGGCGGTGGTGCAGAGCGCCGGGCACGGACTGCGGCTGCGCGCACCGGCGATCAAGGACGAGTTCAACCGCTCCGGCCCGGTGATGCACCTGCTGCTGCGCTACACCCAGGCCCTCATCACCCAGATGGCCCAGACCGCCGTGTGCAACCGCCACCACTCCCTCGACCAGCAGCTGTGCCGCTGGCTGCTGCTGAGCCTCGACCGCCTGTCGGGCAACGAGCTGGTGATGACCCAGGAGCTCATCGCCAACATGCTCGGGGTGCGCCGCGAGGGCGTCACCGAAGCCGCGCTGAAGCTCCAGGCCGCCGGGCTGATCCGCTACGCCCGCGGCCACATCACGGTGCTCGACCGGGCCGGGCTGGAGGCCCGCACCTGCGAGTGCTACGCCGTGGTCCGCAAGGAATACGACCGCCTGCTCCCCCACCGCATCGCAAGCTGAAGGCGGCGGGCAGGCGCCCTCCGTGTTCGCTATCAGACAGACCGCTCCCGGCCTGCCCCATAAGCTGACGGCATTGGCACCCGACGGACGATGTCCGGCTTTTCCAGGAGCAGACGATGACGCAGCGAATCACCCCGCCCGATCCGGCCCCACGGCAGCGCGTTCCGGGCGCATGGCGTGCAGCCTGCCTTCTCGGCGCGATCGCCCTGCAGCCGGGCGCCCCCGCGCTGGCGCAGGACGGGAACGACCTGCTCCGCTGCGGCGTGCCGGCCGTCCCCGTCGAGAGCGTCGCCTGGATGAGCGGCGGCATCGGCGAGGCCGACCGCGCCCAGATGAACCGCGCCGCCGCCGACTACAACCTGCAGGTGGTCTTCAGC
>NZ_BSPX01000156.1:0-2948 GCF_030161255.1 Zoogloea oryzae | reverse complement strand
CGCAGCCCGCCCGCCGGCAACCCGCTGTTCGCCGCCCGGAGCACGCCCGTCGAGCTGGCCGCTGGCGAACGTCGCCCCCGCTGGGAGAGCCTGCCCGCCAGCGCGGGCGCCGTCGCCACGGCTTCCACTCACGCCACCCACTCCAGCTGCAGCTGTGGCTGCAATTGCGGCTGCGGCTGCGGTTGCCGCAGCGGCTCGGGATGCTGACCATGCCCGTCTCCATCGGCGAACTCTCCACCACCATCGAGACCCTGCCCGGCGAAGGCACCGAGCGGGGCAGCGGCGGCGGCGCACCAGCCGAAGATGCCGCCTTCGAAGTGCGCATCGAAGAGCTCCGCGCCCTCGTCCGCGCCCTGGTGGCCGAAGAGCTCGAACGCCAGCTACGTCACCGGAGCGACTGTCCATGAGCGACGCGCCCCTCCTCGCCAGCGCCCGCCCGCAGATCAAGGTGGATGGCCGACGCGCCGAGCGCCTCGAAGCCGACCTGATCCGCCTCGAAGCCCGGGCCGACGCCGCCGGCGTAGCCTCACTCGAGGCCGTGTTCCTCAACTGGGGCAGCCGCGAATCCGGCGATCCGGTGGATTACGTGCACTTCCACACCGCCGACATCGACTTCGGCAAGCGCCTCGCCATCGCCTTCACCACCAGCGGGCAGGCGCAAACCGTGTTCGACGGCCTCATCACCGGCATGGGCGCGGCCTTCCCCGAGCTGCGCCCGCCCGAGCTCACCCTGCTCGCCGAGGACGCCCTGGCCGGCCTGCGCTACCGCCGCCGCACCCGGCTCTCCGAAAACCAGAGCGACGGCGACATCGCCTCGCGCATCCTGTCCGACGCTGGCCTCAGCCCCGATGCCGGCCGCAGCGGCGCCAGCCATGTGGAGCTCCTCCAGGTGAACGAGGACGAACTCTCCGCCCTGCGCAGCCGCAGCGGCGACGCCCTCATCAGCCTGCGCGACGGCACCGCGCACATCAACGAAGCCTCCGCCCTCACCGACCCGCCGATACGCCTCTCCCGCGAGAACGAGCTGATCCGTTTCACCGTGCTGGCCGATCTCGCCCACCAGCGCGGCGAAGTGCGCGTCCATGGCTACGACGTGGCCGCCAAGGAAGGCATCCACGAGAGCGCCGGCGCCGACGCCATCCGCCCCGAAGCCGGCCCCGGCCGCCTGGGCCCGGAGATCGTCACCCAGGTCTTCGCCAACGCCGCGGACGACCTGCACCTGGAAGCCCCCGCTACCGGCGCCGAAGCCCGCACGCTGGCCGAAGCCGCCCTGCGCCGCCGGGCCCGCCGCTTTGTGCGCGGGGTCGGCGTCACCCGCGGCACGCCCCAGCTGCACGTGGGCTCGAAGGTCGAGCTGGTCGATCTCGGCCCCTGGTTTGCCGGCACCTATCTGGTCACCGCCGTCACCCACCGCTTCGACCAGCAGGAGGGCTTCCGCACCGAGTTCGAGGCCCAGCGGCCCAACCTGGGAGAATCCTCATGATCCCCGGCGCAAGCGCCACCCCGGCCGGTGACCGCCCCCGCCTCTACGGCGTCTACCCGGCCCTCGTCACCGACGTTCAAGACCCGGACAACCAGGGCCGCGTGCAGGTCAAGCTGCCCTTCGTCGAAGAGAGCGACGGCGGCAGCGCCCTGGCCTGGGCCCGCCTCGCCACGATGATGGCCGGCGCCGACCGGGGCACCTGGTTCATCCCCGAGGTGGACGACGAAGTGCTGGTCGCCTTCACCGCCGGCGACCCGCGCCGCCCGGTGGTGATCGGCGCCCTGTGGAACGGCGTGGACGCCCCGCCCGAGACGATGGACAGCGCCAACAACGTGCGCTCCGTCACCTCCCGCAGCGGCCACAAGCTCACCTTCGACGATACCGCCGGTGCCGAGAAGGTCGAGCTCAAGACCAACGGCGGCCACACCTTCACGCTGGACGACGCGGCAGGCGGCACCGTCACGTTCGCCCACAGCAACGGCGCCACCATCAAGATCGACGCCGTCGGCAACATCGAGATCACCGCCAACGTCAAGGTGAAGATCAACGCCCCGGCGGGTCTCGACGTCACCGCCGCGATGGTCACCGTCAACGCCGCCATGTCCAGCTTCTCCGGCGTGGTCAAGGCCGACACCGTCATCACCAACAGCGTGGTGTCGGCCAGCTACACGCCGGGCGCGGGGAACATATGGTAGCCAAGGCCCCCGCCGCGCGGCTCCTCGTCCCGGCCAACCGCAACTCCTCGCGGGAGCACCTGTTTGCCGGCGAGCCCTACTTCCTGCGGCCCGCCGGCGCGCTGCCCGCCGAAGCCCCGCCGCGCATCCTCTCCTTCGAGAGCGATGCCTTCATGGACGACTTCCTGGCCATCGCCGCCGGCAAGCGCCCGGCCCCGCCCAAACTGCTCCCGTGGCGCGACTGGGCCGAACCGCCCGCCGGGCTGGTGGATGTTGCCGGCGCACCCCGCTACCCGACCACCGCAACCGGCATCGTGCGCCGCCCGCCCGACGCCGCCGACATCGAAGCCACCACCGGCCCGGCCATGGACGGTGACGGCATCCCCCACGGCCTCGTGGCCGGCGAGAAGGCCACCACCCCGGCCTGGCTGCGCAAGCTCTACCTGCCCACCCACGAGCGTTTCAACCTCATCAGCTTCGACACCATCTGCGGCGCCGCCGGCCTGCCGCGGCTTGCCCGCAGCCGCGTGAAGGGCAGCGGCGCGGTGATACGCCGGCTGGTGCCGGATGCAAGCTCGGAGCGCTGGGAAGACTGGGTCGCCGTCGATGAAAAGCACGGTGCCTGGCTGCCGCTCCTGCCCGCTGCCCTCAACACCGGCACGCCGGTCGACCCAGCCGCCATCACCCCGCCCGCCGGGCTGGAGGCGCGGCTGCGCACCCTGTTCGGCCTCGGCGCCGCCGACCCGCTGCCGCCCATCGCCCTCGCCAGCCAGCCCCTCCTGCTGGTGCCG
>NZ_BSPX01000155.1:0-3140 GCF_030161255.1 Zoogloea oryzae | reverse complement strand
ATTTTCCCACGATCACCTCCTTTTTAACTATTTCCTAATAGTATACTCAATGATGACCTTCCATGGATTCGCCTATATAAGCGGCGGTTAAAGTTGCAAAAATAAGAGCTTGAATACCACTTGTAAATAATCCAAGGAACATGACAGGTATAGGAACCACTGAAGGTACTAAAGAAACAAGAACAACAACTACTAATTCATCAGCCAATATATTTCCAAAAAGTCGAAAACTAAGGGATAAGGGTTTTGTAAAATCTTCTAGGATATTAATTGGTAAAAGGATTGGAGTAGGTTGAATGTATTTACCGAAATAACCCAAACCTTTTTTGCTAAGACCTGCATAGAAATATGCTGCGGATGTAGGTAAAGCTAAAGCAACAGTAGTATTTATATCATTCGTAGGCGCAGCTAACTCCCCGTGAGGTAACTGTATCAGTTTCCAAGGTAAAAGAGCCCCTGACCAGTTAGAAACAAAAATAAACAAGAACATGGTTCCAATAAAGGGAACCCAAGGACCATACTCGTCCCCAATTTGAGTTTTGCTCAAGTCTCGGATGAATTCAAGGATGTATTCGAAAAAATTCTGACCATCCGTCGGGATGGTTTGTGGATTTCGAACAGCTATAGTGACTGAACCTAATAAAATAGCAATTACGACCCAAGAAGTAATAAGGACTTGAGCATGGACTTGGAAACTACCTATTTGCCAATAAAGATGTTGGCCTACTTCCACGCCCGCTATATCATATAAACCTTTGAATGTATTCATGGAACATGGTAGAACATTCATATTGACCTCTGACTGAAATAGAACTTAAAAAGAATTATTTTGATTCAACCATCTCTTTTTCGAGACTCAGGAATAGTAACCGATTTAATCAATCTATATAGAATTCCCCAAGGAATTAACTTATCTTATTATTAATTAACGATTTCTTATAGAGCTAAAACGACCCTTAGAGCCCGAATTATTCTTAGAGCTAGACCGACCCTCACAAATTGCATATACTAATTTGTTAAGGATGAATCGGATTGAAGCTATAGAGTCATCATTGGCTGGAATGGGAAAATCCGCGAGATCCGGATCAGAATTTGTATCGATTAAAGAAATCGTTGGAATTCCTAAAGTGATACATTCTCTAAGAGCCTTCTGATCTTCTTGTTGATCAACGATGATTACAATATCAGGTAACTCCGTCATATATTTGATGCCGCCAAGATATGTTTGCAAGCGAGATAATTGTCTTTTTACTATTGCTGCCTCTCTTTTCGGAAGGTGGTTCAACCTGCCCGTTGTTTGTGCGACTCTCAAATCTCGGAATTTCTTTAATTTTGTTTCTGTAGTCGACCAATTCGTTAACATACCACCAAGCCATTTTTTATTCACATAATGACATCGCGCCCTTATTGCAGCTGATGCTACTGAATCCGCTGCTCTATTTTTCTTTTTGGTACCAACTATTAAAAATTGTTTTTTCTCACTTGCTGCGTCAAAAATTAAATCACAAGCTTCTGCTAAAAAACGAGCAGTTCGGATAAGATTTGTAATATGCTTACCTTTACGCTTTGCAGCAATGTAAGGGGCCATTCTAGGATTCCATTTCTTAGTCCCATGACCGAAATGAACCCCTGCTTCCATCATCTCTTCCAAATTTATGTTCCAATATCTTCTTGTCATTTCGCCCCCCCTCACCTTCTCTTTTTTTTTTTAGAGACGAGGTACCCCGAAAAAAATTTGTTCCAACGGAACCTTTTGCCGTAGATTGAGCGTCGATACACGATCCAAGCTATGAATTCCTTTCTATTCTTTTTTTTTTATCAAAAAAATGACTAGATTAATGTGAAAAAATAAGCTCTTAGGAATCTTTCAATCCTAACTGTTCTGATGTATCATGAAAATTTTTCGAGATACAAGAATCAAATAATTCTCTGTGGTGGAATAAAATGTCTCTCGTGTCCCCCTCAAAAAGATTCTTCTTTTTTATTTCTATGATAGGAATGTTGCTGTGTTGCCTTAAACGATGGATTAATCCTTTAAATCCGGTCCCAGCAGGTATGATTCCCCCCAAAACAACATTCTCTTTCAAGCCTTTCAACCAATCGATCCGACCTCGTAGAGCGGCTTTGGCTAACACTCGAGCAGTTTCTTGAAAACTCGCTTCAGATATAAAACTTTGAGTATTTAGAGATGCCTTTGTTATTCCCAATAAAACGGCTCGGTAACAGAGTGCCTCTTCGAAAGCACGACCCATCCGTTCCGCCCGCAACAATCCAATTAATTCTCCAGGTAAAAAAGCCTTAGATGTTCCATCTTCTGAAACCGAGACTTTGGATGTAATTTGACGTACAATCAGTTCTATATGTCGATTGTGGATCTGTACTCCCTGGGATCGATAAACTTTTTGAATTTTATTAACCAAAGAAATACGACTTTGCGCTATTGTTAGCTGAGCACCAATCATGAATCCCCAATGACTGCCAAGAATTCGTGTTATACGTTTGTTCCAATCTTCAATTCTCTCTTCTAAGTTTGAATCAATGGAACGCGCTTCGAACAACTGTGCTACTTTTGGAAGACCTTGTGTTATATCCCCCGATCTCGATTTTTCATATATAAAGGTAAGTAAAGTATCTCCTTCATAAAGGATTTCCCCATAATGTCCATGAACAGTTGCTCCTGGAGTAGCTAAATAAGGCTTTGCCGATCTTATTACTAAATAGTCAACATGCACAATTAGAACCTGCCCCGATTTTAGGTCTGGTTTGTGTTTAGCTAAACAGCCATTTTCACAAAAAAACTGGCCAAGGCTAATTATTGTCGACATTTCATCACAAGAGTTGGGAGGGAGAAAACCCCAATTTAAATTGAATGGGTTTAACACAATATTATTGCATGGATCGGAATAAAACATTTTCCCATTTTCATCTATTAAAAAGTATTTAAGTACTTGAAAAGTATGATTTAAATTGTCCAAAAATAAATATTTTTTTATCAAGATCTGATTCTGCGTTATTAAATAAGAAAATGAATCAAAATGACTCGTTTTAGGAGGAATTCCGAAAGGACCCAAGGAATTCCTAATTGGAAGTAGGGGGTCCCTTTTAATGGATTCTTTTGTCACGTTGGTATTATCAAATTT
>NZ_BSPX01000154.1:0-3184 GCF_030161255.1 Zoogloea oryzae | reverse complement strand
CCCGCGCCCAGCTCGCCAACGCCAGGGCCCGCGCCGCGCTGCTCACCCTCACGGCGCCCTCGGCCGGCACCGTGCTCACCCGCAAAGCCGAGCCGGGCGACGTGGCCGCGGCCGGCAAGGTGCTGCTGGAGCTCGCCGACGCCGGCGAGACGCGTATCTACGCCACCGTGGACGAGAAGAACCTGCGCTTCCTGAAGATCGGCCAGAAGGCCGGCGGCGTGGCCGACGCCTTCCCCGGCCAGCCCTTCGATGCCGAGCTGTACTACCTCGCTCCGGCGGTGGACCCCCAGCGCGGCACGGTTGAGATCCGCTTCCGCGTCGGCAAGCCGCCGGCCTTCCTGCGGCCCGACATGACCGTGTCGGTCGAGACGGTGACCGGCCACAAGGATGCCACCCTCGTGCTGCCCGCCGAGGCGGTGCGCGAGGCCGACAGCCCGCGCCCGTGGGTGCTGGCGGTGCGCGACGGCGTGGCCACCCGGGTGGACGTGGGCATCGGCCTTGCCGGTATCGGCCAGGTGGAGATCACCTCCGGCCTTGCCGACGGCGACCAGGCCATCCTGCCGGCCTCCGGCGCGCTGGAAGGCGACAAGGTGCGCGTGCGTCCGCCCAGGAAGCCCAAGGTCGGCGGCCTGCAGGTTCCGCAAGGGATGACCAAGTGACGGGATGTGCTGCACCTGTAGGTCAGCCTGTAGGTCGGACTTCAGTCCGACATCTGCCTCACGACGCGATTGGCGTTGCAGGTGGGTCGGCGTGGCGGTGTTGTCGGACTGAAGTCCGACCTACAGGGTCGTTGGGCGTGGCCGCGCGATGAAGTTCCGCCTGCCCTTTGCCCCGATGGTCGCCCTGCGTTTCCTGCGCGAGGGGCGGATGCAGACCCTGCTGATCCTCGCCGGCACCACCGGCGGGGTGGCGGTGATCGTCTTTCTCACCCAGCTCATCACCCAGCTCCAGGCCCAGATCGTCGACCGGGTGCTGGGCAGCCAGGCCCACGTGGTGATCCGCCCCCTCGAAGAAGCCAACCGCCGCGCCATCGACGACGAGGGCTACGCCACGGTGATCGAACCCCGCGCCCAGCGCCTGCGCTCGGTGGACCAGTGGGAGAACATCGCCCGGCTGGCGGCGGGGATGGAAGGCGTCACCGCGGTGTCGCCGGTGGCCACCGGGCCGGCCTTCGCGGTGCGCGGCCAGGCCAACAAGTCGGTGGCGCTGATGGGCGTGGATGCCGAGCGCTACCGGCGCATCGTGCGCATGGAGGAATACATGGTCGCCGGCCGCTTTGCGGTGGATGGCCCGCGGGCGGTGATCGGCAGCGAACTCGCCAAGGATCTGGGCATCGGCCTGGAGGACAAGCTGCGGGTGATGCTGCCCAACGGCCGCGACGAGCTGCTGGTGGTGGGCGGCGTGTTCGACATCGGCAACAAGGATCTCAACCGCCGCTGGATCTTCGTGACCCTGCCGCTGGCCCAGAGCCTGCTCGACCTGCCCGGCGGCATCTCCAACCTGGATCTCACCGTGGCCGACATCTTCGAGGCCCAGGCCGTCGCCGACCGCCTGCGCGCCGCCACCAACCTCACCGTGGATAGCTGGATGACCACCAACGCCCAGCTGCTCGCCGCGCTGCGCAACCAGACGGTGTCCAACAACCTCATCCGCAGCTTCGTGACCATCATCGTGGCGCTCGGCATCGCAAGCGTGCTGGTGGTGAGCGTGGTGCAGAAGCAGAAGGAGATCGGCATCCTGCGGGCGATGGGCGCCACCCGCTCGGCGATCCTGCAGGTCTTCCTGATCCAGGGCGCTCTGGTGGGCGCGGTGGGCTCGGTGGTGGGCAGCCTGCTGGCCTTCACCCTGCTCCAGGTGTTCTCCCACATCTACCGCAACGCCGACGGCTCGCCGCTGTTCTCGGCCCAGCTCGAACCCCGTTTCATCGCGATGGCAGCCCTGGTGGCGACCGTCGTCGGCCTCGCCTCGGCCCTCATCCCCGCCCGCCGCGCCGCGCGGATGGACCCGGTGCAGGCGATCCGCTCATGAGCGCCATTGCTCCCGTCATCCAGCTCGCCGGCCTCACCAAGGCCTACAATGTCGGCACGCCGGTCGAGACCGAGGTGCTCCACGGCATCGACCTTACGCTGGCCGAAGGCGAGTTCGCTGCGCTGATCGGGCCGTCCGGCTCGGGCAAGAGCACGCTGCTCAACATCATCGGGCTGCTGGAGCGGCCCACCGGCGGGCGGCTGTCCATCGCCGGGCGCGACACGGCCACGCTGTCCGAGGCCGAGATCACCCAGCTTCGCGGGCGCAGCATCGGCTTCGTGTTCCAGTTCCATCACCTGTTGCCGGCCTTCAGTGCGCTGGAGAACGTGATGATGCCCACCATCATCGCCCGCGGCCGGCCCGACGACGAGGCCGAGGCCACCGCGCTGCAGCTCCTCGACGCGGTGGGCCTCAAGGCCCACGCCCGCAAGAAGCCGGCCGAGCTCTCCGGCGGCCAGCAGCAGCGGGTCGCCATCGCCCGGGCGCTGGCCCTCAAGCCGCGGCTGATCCTCGCCGACGAGCCCACCGGCAACCTCGACACCCACACCGCCGACGAGATCTTCGCGCTGCTTCGCGAGTTCAACCGCCAGGCCAATTGCGCCTGCCTGATCGTCACCCACGACCCGCGCCTCGCCGCCCGCTGCGACCGCATCGTGCGGCTGGTGGATGGGCGCATCGCCGAAGACGACCCGGCGGGCGGGTAAGGTCCTGCTTCTGTAGGTCGTCCCGTAGGTCGGACCTCAGTCCGACATCCCCTGCTTGGTCAATCCCTGCTGATCAACCCGTGTTGTCGGACTGAAGTCCGACCTACAGGGCGATCCGGTTTCAGCCTCCCAGCGCTTCCGCCGCCCTTCGCAGCATTACCGCCCGTTCGCCGGCGTTGTGGGTGAGGCGGGCGGCTTCTTCAAAAGCGGCGGCGGCGTCCGCGCCACGGCCGAGCTGGGCGAGGAGATCCCCGCGCACCGCGTGGCGCAGGTGGTAGCGGGCGAGGGCCGGTTCGCTGGCGAGTTCATCCACCAGCGCCAGTGCGGCCTCGGGCCCGTAGGCGCGGGCGACGGCCACCGCCCGGTTGAGGCGCACCACCGGCGACGGGACGAGCTGGGCCAGCGCGTCGTAAAGGCCGACGATGCGCGCCCAGTCGGTGTCGTCCACCCGC
>NZ_BSPX01000153.1:0-3202 GCF_030161255.1 Zoogloea oryzae | reverse complement strand
CTGCTCCGGCTGCTGCCCGCCGCCCTCGACCGCCTTCCGGCGATCCGCCTGGTGGGCGCCGAGGCCGGCTACATCGCGGCCTTCTCGCCGGGGCTGTCGGCCCCCGTGGCCGACGCGGTGGACGCCGCCGCCACCCGTATCCGGGCGCTGTGGTCATGACCCACACCGACGCCATCCCCATCCGCAACCTGCGCGAGGTCGTCGGCCGGCCGGACCGCCTGTGCGGCGTCGTCGCCCTGCCCGGGCACAACGCGCCGCTGCACATCCTGGTCGTCCAGCGCAACGATGGCTGGGTGGCGCTGCCCGCCGCCTGCCCCCACGAAGGCCACCGCCTCGACCACAGCCCCGAAGACAGCGACGGCCGCCTGATCTGCCCGGCCCACGGCCTGCAGATCGAGACCGCCGACGAGAACGCCATCCTCCAGGTGCGTCAGGTGGGCGACGATTTCTGCATCGTTACGACCGACAGCAGCGCCACCACACACCCCACCCGGGGCGAGGTCGCCCGCCTGCGCATCGAGCTCGAAGCCCTCCGCCAGGCCAACGCCACCCTCGAACAGCAGATCACGGCCGTCACCGGGATGATGGACACCATGGTGGACGAGGTCAGCGCCAAATCCCGACTGCTCGAACAGCAGAGCGCCGAGCAGGTGCGCCTGACCAGCTTCATCACCAACGTGATGGACACCATGGACAGCCTGCTGCTGGTGATCGACCGCTTCGGGCTCATCAGCCGCGCCAACGCCGCCGTCCGCCGCAGCCTGGGCATCAACCCGGCCGACCTCATCGGCGTCTCGCCCGACACCCTGCTCGCCGACGAGACCCTGGCCGGGCTGCGCGCCGCTTCCCCCAGCTTCGGCCCCGGCACGGTGCTGTTCCGCACCATCCTGCAGCAGGGCAGCGTCGAGATGGAGACCTGCCTCGAGAGCCGGCTGCCCGGCATGGGCACGCGCCACTACATCCTGCGCGCCGCGCCCCTGCACGACCGCAGTGGCAAGCTCGAAGGCGTGGTCATCGTCGGTTCCGACATCACCACCCTGCGCCTGCGCGAGCAGGCCCTGAAGGACAGCGAGCAGCGCTTCCGCGACTACTCCGAAGTCTCGTCCGACTGGTACTGGGAAACCGACGCCAACATGCGCTTCACCGGCTACATCGGCCGCGGCCCCGAGGGCCACACCATGATCGATCTGGTGCGCGGGCGCCGGCGCGAGGAATTCGCCGCCCCGGAAGATCTGGCCGACACCGAAAAGTGGGCCCGCTACCACGCCGCGATCGCCGCCCGGCAGGAGTTCCGTGATTTCGAATACTGCGTCCACCACCCGGTGAAGCTCATCACCTGGCTGAGCCTGTCCGGCCTGCCGGTCATCTCGCCGGAAGGCGAGTTCCTGGGCTATCGGGGCACCTCCAAGGACATCTCGGCACGCAAGGCCATCGAGGCCGAGCTGCGCAGCCACCGGGATCACCTCTCCGAGATGGTGGCCGCCCAGACCGCCGATCTCGTCTCCGCCAAAGAGGCCGCCGAGCGGGCCAGCCAGCTCAAGAGCGAATTCCTGGCCAACATGTCCCACGAATTCCGCACCCCGCTGCACGGCATCATGTCCTACGCGCGGCTGGGCGAGACCCGCACCGGCCAGGTGCCCGAAGAAAAGCTCATCAACTACTTCCAGCGCATCCACCAGAGCGGCTCGCGCCTCGCCGATCTGGTGAACGACTTGCTCGACCTGGCCAAGCTCGAAGCCCGGCGGATCAACTTTGCGCTGCACCCGGGCGACATTGCGGTGGTCGTCGATCGGGTCCATGCCGATCTGGCGGCGCTGTTCAAGCAGCACGGGCTCAGTTTCGCCATCGACCGCCAGACCCGCAACACCGTCGCCCGCATCGACCCCCAGCAGCTCCACCACGCGGTGCAGAACCTGCTTTCCAACGCCATCAAGTTCTCGCCGCCGGGCGGCACCATCACCATCACCTACCGGGACTGCATGATCGGCAAGCGCGAGGCCGTCGCCTTCAGCGTGCGCGACCAGGGCGTGGGGATACCGAGCGGCGAAGAGCAGCAGATCTTCGAGAAGTTCGTGCAGAGCAGCGCCACCAAGACCGGCGCCGGCGGCACCGGGCTGGGCCTGGCGATCACCAGCGAGATCGTGCGCGGCCACGAAGGCACCATCAGCGCCCGCAACCACCCGGACGGCGGCGCGGTGTTCGAGATCCGCATCCCGCGCAGCGGCGAATAAAACCCGGCGCTACTCCGGCACGTACACCAGCCCGCCGTCGGGCATCCGGTAGGCGCTGCCGGCGCGCACCCCGCCCGCCGCCGACTGGCTCGCCCCGTCGCCGCGGAAGTGCTCGATCTTGCGGCCCTCCTTCACCACCACCTCCATGCCCGGCGTGCCCGGGTTGCGGACCACCGTCACCCGCTCGTCGGTGAAGGGGTTGAGCGGGTTCTTGGCCACCGCCAGCAGCAGCGCCGCGATGAGCACCAGAAACACGTCGATCAGGTTCACCACCGACAGCAGCGGGTCGTCTCCGTCGGCATCCTCCGTCAGCCGGCGCCGCAGGCCGCTCATCGCGCCACCTCGGCGGCCATGGCGGACGGGCGCAGCGCCAGATCGCCCTTCTCGATGGCCAGCAGATCGTCGGCATACCAGCGCCGGCGCACGTGGCCGACCCAGTAGGTCAGCGCCGCCGCGATCAGCGCCAGGATCACCGCCGAGAAGGCCACCGTCAGGCTGCGCGACACGTCACCCAGATCGCCATCGCCCAGCGCCTTGAGGGCCGGGCCCATGGGGATCATCGTCGCCACCAGCCCCAGCATCGGCGCCACCCGGGTGGCGATGCGCACCAGCTCCAGCCGGGCCACGGCGATGGATTCCAGCTCGGCCGGTTGCAGGCGCGGGTCGGCCTGGCGGGCCAGGGCCAGCTCGAAACCCGCCGCCACGCCCGCCCGGCGCTGGACCATCTGCCACAAAAAAGCGCCCATCGCGTAGAAGGCGTACAGGAAGAGCAGGCCGATGGCGGCCAGCACCGGGATCAGGAACAGCTGGCTGGCCTCGTACATCAGGCCGTCGATGGAAGGGGTCATGGTTCAGGCTCCGGAAAGGACAGGGGAAGGGGCGACGCGCCGGCCCCGCAGGGCCTGGCCGAGGGCGCCGGCGGCAAAGGCGGCGAGCAGCACCGCCAGCAGGCCGGCGGCGGGTTGCGATGG
>NZ_BSPX01000152.1:0-3383 GCF_030161255.1 Zoogloea oryzae | reverse complement strand
AGCTGGGCCAGGCTCGGCTCCGACGGCGCGTGGGTGCCGTGGCTGGCCGACAAGGGCATTGCCGTTGCGCCCCTGCGCCCGGCCAACTGCGGCTTTCTGGTGGCCTCGCCCCGCGCCGCAGCAGGCTGGAGCGAGCACCTGGCGAGCCGCTTTGCCGGCCAGCCCCTCAAGTCGGTGGCAATGCGCCTGGCGGGCGACGCGGCCCCACCGCGGGTCGGCGAAGCCATGCTGACCGCCGACGGCATCGAGGGCAGCCTGATCTACGCCCTGTCGGCCACCATCCGCGAACGCATCGAGACCACCGGCGAGGCGTGGCTCGAGATCGACCTCGCCCCCGGCCGCCCGCTGGAGCGGGTGCAGGCCGAGGTCGCCCATCCCCGCGGCGCCCGCTCGCTGGCGAGCCACCTGCAGAGCCGGGTCGGCATCGCCGGGCTCAAGATGGCCCTGCTGCGCGAATGCGTCCCGGCCGACGACCTCGCCGATCCGACCCGCCTGGCTGCGGCCATCAAGGCACTGCCGGTGCGTCTGGTGGCGCCGCGGCCGCTGGACGAAGCGATCAGCAGCGCCGGCGGCGTGCGCTTTGAAGACCTGGACGACGGCCTGATGGTGAAGCGCCAGCCCGGCCTGTTCTGCGCCGGCGAGATGCTCGACTGGGAAGCCCCCACCGGCGGCTACCTGCTCACCGCCTGCTTCGCCAGCGGCCGGCGGGCCGGCGAGGGCGTGCGCGACTGGCTCGCGGCGGGGGGGCGGGCGTCACACGATTTAACGAGCCGGTCATCGGCCGGGGGCTAGAGTGGGCGCTCCCCCTCTCCCCCAAAGGACGTCCGCCATGCTTTCCACCATCATCATCGGCCTCGTCGTCGGTCTCGTCGCCCGCTTCGTCAAACCCGGCGACGACAACATGGGTTGGATCAAGACCATCCTGTTCGGCATCGGCGGCTCCATGGCCGCCACCTACGGCGGTCAGGCCCTGGGCCTGTACCAGGCCGGCCAGGGCGCCGGCTTCATCGGCTCGGTGGTGGGCGCCGTGGTGCTGCTGATCGTCGCCGGGCGGCTCGGCCTGAAGTAAGCCGCCCCCGCAGCCGGGCAGTTTTGTTCAAGACGCCCGGCAGACATCGCCGCTACCTTCGGGTTCGTACCCTGCGAACCCCTTCCGGTGATGTCCATGAACCTCGTCCTCTCGATGGCCGCCTTTGCGCTGGCGGCTTCCCTCTCCCCCGGCCCGGTGAATCTGGTGGCCCTCGGCGCCGGCGCCCGCCACGGCTTTCGGGCCAGCCTGCGCCACGTGACCGGCGCCACCGTCGGCTTCACCCTGCTGCTGGTGCTCACCGGCCTTGGCCTGCAGGAGATCCTGCTGCGCTGGCCGGGCCTGACCGACCTCGTGCGCTGGGCCGGCGTGGCCTTTCTGGTGTATCTGGCGATCCGCCTGGCGGCCGATGATGGCCGGCTCGCTGCCGGGCCGGCCGACGCGGGGCCGACGCTCGTCGCCGGCGCGGTGATGCAGTGGCTCAACCCCAAGGCCTGGCTGGCCGCGGTGGCCGGCACCGGCGCCTATCTGGCGGACGGCGATCCGGCCCGGGTGTGGCTGTTTGCGGGGATCTACTTCGTGATCTGCTACCTGTCGGTGGGCAGCTGGGCCTACGCCGGCGCCCACCTGCGCCGCCACCTGGACAGCCCGGCGCGCATCCGCGCCTTCAACCGCCTGATGGCCGCGCTGCTGGCGGGCAGCGCGCTGTTCCTGATCTAAACCGGGGCCCGGTACTGCCCCGGCGTGGCCGCCACCAGCCGCTTGAAGGCCCGGTGGAGGTGGGCCTGATCAGCAAAGCCGGCGTCGGCCGCGACATCGGCGATGGCGTGGCCGCGGCGCAAACGCGCCCGGCTGTAGCGGATGCGCCGGTCGATGAGAAAGGCGTGGGGCGTGAGGCCGTAGCGCCGCTGGAAGGCGCGGATCAGGTAGGACTCCGACAGGCCCGCGGCGGCGCAGATGTCGCCCAGGCTGAGGGGCCGGGTGCAGTTGTCGGCGATGAACTCGGCGGCCCGGGCGAGCCGGTCGTCGGCCTCTGCTAGCACGGCCGGCGCCGGATCCAGGCGGGCCTGCAGCAGGGCGACGAAGGCCACCGTCGCGCTCTCCTTTTCGAGGCGGTCGGCCTGCCCGTCGTGGAGCAGCGCCTGCAGGCGCATCAAGCCTTCGGCCAGCAGCGGGTCGCGGCTTGCCGCGGTGGCGAAGGGCTGGAAATCCCGCCCCTCCGGGAGCCCCAGCGTCGCCTGCTGACGGGCCAGCCACGCCGTATCCAGAAACAGCATGTGGTACGCCCAGGGCTGGCCATCCACCGGATTGCAGGCGTGCACGTCTTCGGGATTGACCACCACCACCGAGCCCGGCCCGACCCGCTCGCGCAGGCGCCCGTTGGCGTAAGTGCTGACGCCGCCGGTGATGACGCCGATGGAGAAGGTGTCGTGGGAATGGGGCGCGTAGCACACCCGCCGGCCGTCTTCCACCGAGCGCAGCTCGACATGGGGCAGCGCCGCGTCGCGCCAGAAGCGGGGCGCGGACGCAGCCGGCCGCTCAGCGTCCGCCGGCCACATCGAGGATAGCTCCGGTGGTGTAACTGGCCTCATCCGACAGCAGCCACAGCACGGCGCGGGCCACTTCTTCCGGCGTGCCGCCACGCTGCATGGGCACGCCCGGTGCCAGCCGCGCGACACGGCCGGGCTCGCCGCCGCTGGCATGGATTTCCGTCTCGATGAGGCCCGGCGCCACCCCATTGACGCGGATGCCCTCGGTCGCGACCTCCTTGGCGAGGCCGAGGGTGAGCGTGTCGATGGCGGCCTTGGAGGCGGCGTAATCCACGTACTCGCCCGGCGAACCGATGCGCGCCGCCCGCGACGACAGATTGACGATGGCTCCACCGCGGCCGCCGTGGCCGGTGCTCATGCGCCGCACGGCCTCGCGGGCGCACAGGAAGGCGCCGGTGATGTTGGTGGCGAAGACCCGGCTGAGGCGCGCGGCGTCCATCTCGTCCACGCGCATCTGACGGGCCAGGATGCCGGCGTTGTTGACCAGTGCGTCGAGCGGGCCGAGGCGGGCATCGCATTCGGCGAAGAGGCGCAGCACGTCGGATTCCACCGCCACGTCGGCCTGCACCGCGACGGCCGTGCCGCCGTGGCTGGCGATGTCGGCCACCACGGCTTCGGCGGCGCTGCGGTCGGTGTGATAGCTGAGGCACACGGCGTAACCCCGCACGGCGGCCAGCCGGGCGATGGCGGCGCCGATGCCCCGGGAGCCGCCGGTGACGAGGAGGTTCCGCGCCATCGCCAACGCCGTCAGGACTCGGTCTTGCGGGTCCGGCGGCGGCGGGCGGCGGGCTTGGCCTCGGCTGGCG
>NZ_BSPX01000151.1:0-3449 GCF_030161255.1 Zoogloea oryzae | reverse complement strand
CCGACACCGGCGCCGAACCCCGCCCCGCCACCAAGGCCGGCCGCTGGGCCGAAGCCCTGCTGCGGCAGGTGCAAGAAGCCCAGGCCGAGCTCACCCAGCTCGCCCCGTGGCTGCTGCTGCCCCCGCCGCCCCGCGGGCTGGACGGCTTTGCCGACCGGATCGCCGAGACCCTGGGCATGCCCACCCTGCGTCAGCTGGCGCACGTCGACGGCACGCTGTGCGCCCAGATCCGCCAGCGCCTCGACGACGACACCACCCAGGCCCAGCGCGCCTGGCTGCAGGATCTGCTGCACGGCGTCGCCGAAGGCGGCACCCGCGCCCGGGAACGCCTCACCACCATCGACAGCCTGTGCGGCCGCCTCGCCGCGATGGCCTGCATGGATTACGCCTTCCTGTACGACACCACCCGCCACCTGCTGTGCGTCGGCTACAACGTGCAGGACCGCCGGCTCGACGCGGGCTGCTACGACCTGCTCGCCTCCGAGGCTCGGCTGGCCAGCTTCGTCGGCATCGCCCAGGGCGCGCTGCCCCAGGAGAGCTGGTTCGCCCTCGGCCGCCTGCTCACCCGCGCCGGCGGCGAGCCGGTGCTGCTGTCGTGGAGCGGCTCGATGTTCGAATACCTGATGCCGCAGCTGGTGATGCCCGCCTACGCCCACACCCTGCTCGACCAGACCTGCCGGGCCGCGGTGGCGCGGCAGATCGACTACGGCCGCCAGCGCGGCGTGCCCTGGGGCATGTCCGAGTCGGCCTACAACAGCGTGGACGTGCAGCTCAACTATCAGTACCGCGCCTTCGGCGTGCCCGGGCTGGGCCTCAAGCGGGGGCTCGCCGACGATCTGGTGGTCGCCCCCTACGCCTCGGCCCTGGCCCTGATGGTGGTGCCGGCCGAGGCCTGCGCCAACCTCCGGCGCCTCGCCGCCGAAGGCTTTGTCGGGCGCTTCGGCTTCTACGAGGCCATCGACTACACCCCGGCCCGCCAGCGCCGCGGGCAGGCCCGGGTGGTGGTGCGCGCCTTCATGGCCCACCACCAGGGCATGAGCCTGCTGGCTCTCGCCTCGCACCTGCTGGGGCAGCCCATGCAGCGCCGCTTCGCCGCCGACCGCCAGCTCCAGGCCGCGCTGCCGCTGCTGCAGGAGCGCATCCCCCGCCCGTCGGGGCTGTTCTCGATGGCGGCCGAGCTGTCCGGGCTGCAGGCCCGCGTCCAGCCCCTCGACACGCCGCTGCGGGCCTTCACCACCCCCGACACCCCGATGCCCGAGGTCCAGCTGCTGTCCAACGGCCGCTACCACGTGATGATCAGCAACGCCGGCGGCGGCTACAGCCGCTGGCGCGACCTGGCGGTGACCCGCTGGCGCGAGGACGGCACCTGCGACGACCGGGGCGCCTGCTGCTACATCCGCGACGTGGCGAGCGGCGCCTTCTGGTCCGTCGCCCACCAGCCGACCCGGCGCCGCCCGACCAGCTACGAGGCGATCCTCTCCGAAGGCCGGGTCGAGTTCCGGCGCCGGGACGAAGTGGAGCCCGGCGGCGAGATCGAGACCTACACCGAGATCGTCGTCTCCCCCGAGGACGACATCGAGCTGCGCCGGGTGCGCCTCACCAACCGCAGCAGCCGCCCGCGGGAGATCGAGATCACCAGCTACGCCGAGGTGGTGATCGCCCCGCCCGCCGCCGACGCCCTCCACCCGGCCTTCAGCAAGCTCTTCGTGCAGACCGAGATCCTGCCCCGCCAGCGGGCCATCCTGTGCAAGCGCCGGCCCCGCTCGCCGGACGAAGCCACCCCCTGGCTGCTCCACCTGATGGCGGTGCACGGCGTGCCGTCCGACGCCGTATCGTGGGAGACCGACCGCGCCCGCTTCATCGGGCGCACCCGCGACACCGCCGCCCCGCTGGCCATGCTCGGCAGCGCCCCCCTGTCGGGCAGCGCCGGGCCGGTGCTCGACCCCATCGTCGCCATCCGCCAGCGCATCACCCTGGCGCCGGAGCAATCCGCCATCGTGGACATCGTCACCGGCATGGCCGACACCCGCGACATCGCCGTGGGCCTGGTGGGCAAGTACCTCGACCGCCACCTGGCCGACCGGGTCTTCGATCTGGCGTGGACCCACAGCCAGGTCGAACTGCAGCAGCTCAACGCGGTGGAAGCCGACGCCCAGCTCTACGCCCGGCTGGCCGGGGCCATCCTCTACGCCGGCGCCGCCCTGCGGGCCGACCCGGGCCTGCTGATCCGCAACCGGCGCGGCCAGTCCGGGCTGTGGGGCTACGCCATCTCCGGCGACCTGCCCATCGTGCTGCTGCAGATCGGCGACGCCGGCAACGTGGAGCTGGTCCGCCAGCTCGTGCAGGCCCACGCCTACTGGCGCCTCAAGGGCCTGGCGGTGGATCTGGTGATCTGGAACGAAGACCACGCCGGCTACCGCCAGCGCCTCCAGGACGAGATCGTCGGCCTGATCGCCTCGGGCAGCGGCGCCAGCGTCATCGACCGGCCGGGCGGCATCTTCGTGCGCCCCGCCGAGCAGATCTCCGCCGAAGACCGGCTGCTCTTCCAGGCCGTCGCCCGCATCGTCATCACCGACTGCCGCGGCACCCTCGCCGAACAGCTCGACCGGCGCGAGCTCGCCGCCCCGCGCCCGCCGCCCCTGCTGGCCACCCGCGCCCACCGCCCGGCCCCGCCGGCCGACGCCCCGCCCCAGGCTGTCACGCCGATCCTCGCCAACGGGCTGGGCGGCTTCTCGCCCGACGGGCGCGAATACCTCATCACCCTGGCCCCCGGCCAGCACACCCCCGCCCCGTGGGCCAACGTGATCGCCAACCCCGGCTTCGGCACCGTCATCTCGGAGAGCGGCAGCGCCTACAGCTGGAGCGACAACGCCCACGAGTTCCGCCTCAGCCCCTGGCACAACGACCCGGTGAGCGACCCGTCCGGCGAGGCCATCTACCTGCGCGACGAGGAAAGCGGCCACCTGTGGTCGCCCACCCCGCTGCCCCTGCGCGGCAGCGGCACCTACCTCACCCGCCACGGCTTCGGCTACAGCGTGTTCGAGACCCGGGAAGACGGCATCCACTCCCGGCTCACGGTGTTCGTCGCCATCGACGCGGCGGTGAAGTTCTCGGTGCTCACCCTGCGCAACGACTCCGGCCGGCCGCGCCAGCTCTCCGCCACCGGCTACGTGGAATGGGTGCTGGGCGACCTGCGGGAGAAGTCGGCCATGCACGTCAGCACCACCCTCGCCCATCCCGGCGGCGCCCTGTACGCCCGCAACCCCTTCAACACCGAGTTCGCCGAGCGGGTGGCCTTCTTCGATACGGACGGCCCGGTGCACAGCCGCAGCGCCGACCGGCGCGAGTTCCTCGGCCGCAACGGCCGGCGCGACGACCCGGCGGCCCTCGAATGCGCCGGCCTCTCCGGCCGCGTCGGCGGTGGCCTCGACCCCTGCGCCGCCCTCCAG
>NZ_BSPX01000150.1:0-3519 GCF_030161255.1 Zoogloea oryzae | reverse complement strand
GCCAGCGGCGGCGTGCTCGACGACGCCATCGGCACCGTGGCCGACGGCACCGCCATCGCCCGCGTCACCGCAGTGAGCGCCGGCAGCACCGCCGGCACCGTTGGCAGCGCGCTCGCCGGCCGCTTCGGCAGCCTCACCCTCAACGCCGACGGCAGCTACAGCTACGTGGTGGATGACGCCGCCGCGGCCACCGAAAACCTCGCCGCCGGCGAGACCGGCACCGACAGCTTCACCTTCACCGTCACCCGCAACGGCGGCCGCAGTGTCACCACCACCCTCGACATCGCGGTGGCCGGCGCCGACGACACTCCGGTCACCAGCGGTGACCTCACCGGCGCGATCACCGAGGCCGTCACCCCGGCCGGCGTGCTCGCCACCACCGGCAGCATCGCCTTCAGCGACGTGGATCTGGCCGACACTCACAGTGTCTCCGGCGTCACCCCCTCGGCCGGCGCGCTGGGCACGCTCACTGCCACCGTCACCACCCCGGCCAGCGACGTGGACGGCACCGGCGGCGTCATCGCCTGGGCCTACAGCGTCAACGCGGCGGATGTGGAATACCTCGCAGCCGGCCAGACCCGCGTCGAAACCTTCACCCTGGCCATCCACAACGGCCGCGGCGGCAGCACCGACACCGTCGTCACCGTCACCATCACGGGCACCAACGACGCCCCGGTCGTGGCCCTGTCCGGCCTCTCCGGCGCGGTCACCGAGGTCATCACCCCGGCCGGCGATCTGGCCACCAGCGGCACCGTGGCCTTTGGCGATGTGGACCTCACCGACAGCCACGCCGTGCTGCCGACCATCACCGCCTCGGCCGGCGCGCTGGGCAGCCTCACCGCCAGCGTCACCACCCCGGCCAGCGACGCGGACGGGCAGGGCGGCGAGATCACCTGGCAGTACCGGGTCGCCGCCTCCGCTATCGAATACCTCTCCGCCGGCGAGAGCAAGGTCGAGACCTTCACCCTCAGCCTCGACGATGGTCACGGCGGCATCACCAGCCGCAGCGTCACCGTCACCCTCACCGGCACCAACGACGCGCCGGTGGTGGCCACGGTCGATCTCACCGGCGCCGTCACCGAAGCCGGCACGCCCGCCGGCAACCTCATCGACACCGGCCGCATCGCCTTCACCGACGTGGATCACCTGGACAGCCACCGTGTGCTGCCGGTCATCACCGCTTCCGACGGCGTGCTCGGCGCTCTTACCGCCGCTGTCGATGGCGAGGCCATCGCCTGGACGTACTCCGTCGCCGCCTCGGCGGTGGAATACCTCGCCGTGGGCGAGACGAAGGTGGAAACCTTCACCCTCAGCCTCGACGACAGCCAGGGCGGCACCGTGGCGCGCACCGTTACCGTGCGTATCGCCGGCACCAACGACGTCCCGGTGGCAAGCGCCGACAGCGCCGCCATCCGCGAGGACGACACTCTCGCCGTCGATGCCGCCACCGGCGTGCTCGCCAACGACACCGACGTGGATGCCAGCGACCTGCTGCGCGTCGGCGCGGTGGGCGTGGCCGGCGCAGCGCCGCTGGCCGCGGGCGTGGGCACGGCCGTCACCGGCACCTACGGCACCCTCGTCCTCAACGCCGACGGCAGCTACACCTACGCCGTGGATACCGCCGCCGGCCAGGCCCTCAAGGCCGGTCAGGCCGCCACCGAAACCTTCACCTACGTGGTGGCGGACGGTCACGGCGGCACGGCGATGCAGACCCTCACCCTCGCCATCACCGGCAGCGACGACCACCCGACGGTCGGCGGCGACACCCGCGGCGCGGTCAAGACCGACCGCAACCTCGTCACCACCGGCACCCTCACCGTCGTTGATGCCGACGCCGGCGAATCGGGCTTCGTGGCGGGCGAACTGGCCGGCCTCTACGGCACGCTGGTCCTCGACGCCGCCGGCGGCTGGACCTACACCGCCGACCCGGCCCGCGTGCCGAGCGGCCTCTTCGCCATCGACGCGATCGGTGTCACCACCCTCGACGGCAGCGCCGCCGAGGTGCGCATCACCGTCAATGGGCCGGACGCGATCCTGATCGCGGCGCTGTCGCCCACGGTGAGCGGGCAGGTCTTCGGCAGTTCGACGCCGATCCTCAGCGCCAGCCCGATGTCTGTCGGCGCTGCACCCGGGGTTGGCGCCCCGGCCGTCATGCCGGTCGCGCCGCCCGTCGAGGCGCCGGTTGGCAGTGTCGAATCGGTCCGCAGCGCCGAAACCCCGGCCGTCGGCCCCAGCCGCACTGCCGCCGCGCCGTCCAGCGGTTCCGGCAGCACGGCGGGCAGCGGCGAGGGCAACCTCGGCAGCAGCACCGGCAACGCCGAAGGTGCCACCCTCGGCGCCGCGCTGCAGCCGCCGGTCCAGCGGGCACCGGTAGTCATCCCGCAGACGGTGGGCATCAAGGTCTTCACCCCGTCCGTGTCGATGATGAACGCCGTGGCCTTCGGGCAGAACATCCGCATCCTCATGAGCCCCCTGGGCACGCCGGGCGAGATCGACCGCCAGAACACCAGCGGCGTCCTCCAGCAGCAGGACAGCACCCGCGCGCCGGAGCCGGACACCGCGCCGGCCCTGCCGCAGGCGGCCCCGCCTGAAGCCAGCGTGGCACCGGCCATCCCGGCGCTGCCCGTTGGTGACGTGGAGCCCGAGCTGACCGAACTGCGGGTGTCGTCCGACGACATCCTTGCGACCGCCCCGGCCGAGCCCGAAACCGCCGCCGACAGCGACACCAACCCGGGCGCTGCCCTGGCTGCCGCTGCCGGAGGGCTGATTGGCGCCCGACGCATTCAATGGACGCTGCCTGCTGCCGATAAAGCATCCAGCCGCCGCGCATCCGGCCGGCGGGCAGCATGACAACGTCGATCCAAGGAGAACCCGCAATGAGCGAACAAGCCACCGTCCAGAACATCCAGCAACCCGCGGAAGCCCCCACGCTGGTGTGGGACGACAGCGCCATGCAGACCCACTACGCCAACGTCTGCAACGTGATGGGCACCCGCGAGGAGATGGCGCTGTTGTTCGGCGCCCATCAGACCTGGCAGCAGGACGCCAAGGAGGTTCGCGTGGCCCTGTCCAACCGCATCGTGATGAACCCCTACGCCGCCAAGCGCCTGCACGCGCTGCTGGAGATCGCCCTGAAAGAGTACGAAGGCCGCTACGGCGAACTGAAGCTCTGAGCACCGGGCGGTAACGCCTGGCGCGGCGGGCTTGCCCGCCAGCATCGCCCCCTGATATCGCCACCCACCCCGGGTGGCGATACTTTTTTGGGGCTGGCCCTCAAGACAAGGCCGCTTCGCGACGATTACAGCGCAGTCTCCATCCGGAATTTCCCATGCGCGCCGTCGAGAATCACCCCCTCACCGACCCCTGGATCGCCATCGCCCGGCTCGACGATGACGCGGCCTTCGCCCCGGCCTGGCTCGACCGGGCCGTGGCCGGGCTGGGCGGCGCGGCCCAGGTGCGCGAAGCCGTGCTGGTGCTGGGCCCGGCCAACGCCGGTCCTTTCCAGGCCCGCGCCCTGTG
>NZ_BSPX01000149.1:0-3702 GCF_030161255.1 Zoogloea oryzae | reverse complement strand
GTTCGCGGGCCGCGCGGTCGCCGCCGGGCAGGGCCAGCGGGCTGAGGTGGCCGAGGCGCCGGAACTCGGCGCCATCCACGTAGAGCAGCTCGCCGCCCCAGGGCAGGCCGTCGGTGCCGAGGCCCACGCCGTCGGCGGCAAAGCCGAGCACCGGGCCGTCGAGACGATGCTCGGCGCACACCGCGGCGATGTGGGCGTGGTGATGCTGGACGGCGATGGACGGCACATCCAGCGCATCGGCCAGGGCCAGCGCGGCCTGGGTGGAGTAGTAATCGGGATGGGCGTCGTGGGCGACGGCGGCCGGGCGCACCGACAGGATGGCCTGCAGGTGTTCGGCGGCTTCGTCGAGGGCGACGCAGGCGGCCGGGTTGTCGAGCCCGCCGATGTGCTGGGACAAGAACGCCTCGGCCCCGCGGGCGAGGCACAGCGTGGCCTTGTAGTGGGCGCCGAAGGCCAGCACCGCCGGGCCGCTGGCATCGAGGGGCATGGCGAGCGGGGTGAAGCCCCGGGCACGGCGCAGGAACTGCACGCCGGCGCTCTTGCCGTCGCCCTCGCCCGGCGTGGCGGGCAGATCGGGGCGCAGGCGCAGCACCGAGTCGTCGCAGCGCACCACGATGTCCCGGTCGTGCATCAAGAGCACGTCGGCGATGTCGGCGAGGCGCTCGAAGGCTTCGTCGTTGCGCTGCACCAGCGGCTCGCCATGGGGGTTGGCGCTGGTCATCACCAGGGCCAGGGGCTGCGGCTGGTCGAGCCAGACGGTGCCGGCGGGGCGGCCGGCAGCCTCGTGGAACAGCAGGTAATGGAGCGGCGTGCCGGGCAGCATCACGCCCAGCTCGTCGAGATCCGGCGCGATGCCGGGATAGGCGTCGTCGCAGCCGGGCTGCTTGGCGAGCAGCACGATGGGCCGCTCGGGGCTTTCGAGCACCGCGGCCTCGGCGGCGCTGACGCGCACCCGGCTGGCCAGGCTGGCGACGTTGGCGACCATCAGCGCGAGGGGCTGGTGGGGGCGCGCCTTGCGTTCGCGCAGGCGGGCGACGGCGTCGGCGTTGGACGCGTCGCAGGCCAGGTGGAAACCACCCAGGCCCTTGATGGCGACGACCTCGCCCAGCTGCAGGCGGCGCACCGCCTCGGCCAGCGGGTCCCGGGCCAGCGCGGTGAGGCCGTGGGGCTCGTGCAGGCTGAGGCGCGGGCCGCATTCGGGGCAGGCGTTGGGCTCGGCGTGGAAGCGCCGGTCGCCCGGGTGGCGGTATTCGGCGGCGCAGACCTCGCACAGCTCGAAGGCTGCCATGCTGGTGCGCGCCCGGTCATAGGGCAGGCTGCGGGTGATGGTGTAGCGCGGGCCGCAGTGGGTGCAGTTGATGAAGGGGTAGCGCCAGCGCCGGTCGTCGGGGTTGAACAGCTCGGAAAGGCAGGCGCGGCAGACGCCCACGTCGGGGCCGATGGCGGTGGCCACCTCGCCCTCGGCGCTGGGCAGGATGGTGAAATCCTTGCGGGAATGATCGGGCGGGATCACCTCCGGCTCGATGGCGTCGACACGCGCGAGCGGCGGCGCCTCGCTGGCGAGGCACTGGGTGAAGGCGTCGAGCACGGGCTCGCTGCCCTGGATCTCGATCTCCACCCCGCCGCCGTCGTTGCGCACCCAGCCGACGAGGCCGAGGGAGTTGGCGAAGCGGTACACGAAGGGCCGGAAGCCCACGCCCTGTACCACGCCGCGCACGCGCAGGCGGCGGGCGACGCGGGTCGGGTCGACGACAATCAGCATGGACGGGTCAGCCTTTCGCCGCGAGCTGCGCTTCGAGCTGGGCGATGCGGGCGCGCAGCTGGTCCACCGTGGCCACCCGGGCGGCACGAGCGGCGGCGAGGCGCGCGTCGATCCAGCCCAGCCATTCGTCGAAGCCGGCGCCGGTAGTGGCGGAAACCTGGATCACCTGCAGCTGGGGATTGACCCGGCGGGCGAAGTCGATGGCGCGGGCCACGTCGAAGCTGAGGTAGGGCAACAGGTCAACCTTATTGACCAACATCAGGCTGGCTGCGGCGAACATGTCGGGGTACTTGAGGGGCTTGTCCTCACCTTCGGTGACCGACAGCACCACCACCTTGGCGGCTTCGCCCAGGTCGAAAGCGGCCGGGCACACGAGGTTGCCGACGTTCTCGATGAGCAGCACGCTGTCGTCGGGCGGGGCGAGTTTTTCGAGGGCGTGGCCGACCATCAGCGCGTCCAGGTGGCAGCCCTTGCCGGTGTTGATCTGCAGCGCCGGGGCGCCGGTGGCGCGGATGCGCTCGGCGTCGAAGCTGGTCTGCTGGTCGCCTTCCACCACCGCCACCGGCACCGCGCCCGGGCGGGCCTTGAGGGCGTCGATGGTGCGCACCAGCAGCGTCGTCTTGCCGGAGCCGGGGCTGGACACGAGGTTGAGGGCGAGGATTCCCCGGTCGGCCAGCCAGCCGCGGTTGCGATCCGCGTAGCCGTCGTTCTTGGCGAGGATGTTCTGCTCGATCTTGACCATCTGCGCCTGGCTCATGCCCGGGGCGTGGGCGCCGGCCGGGCCGTGGCCGTAGTGCAGGCTGCCGTCGCCGACATCCTCGGCGTGGGAATGGGCGTGGTCGGCGGTGTGCACGTGGTCGTGGCTGTGCCAGCTGCCGTCGGCGTGCTGGTGCGCATGGCCGTGGGCGCCGGCGGGCACCCAATGGTGGCTGTGGGCGTGCTCGCCTTCGTGCCCGTGGGCGTGACGGTGCACGGTGCCATCGGCGTGGACGTGCTCGTGTTCGTGGCCGTCCCGGTCGAGCGCTTCGCCTTCGATACGGGTTTCACCGGCCCCGCAGCCGCACACATTGCACATCTCAGTTCTCCATTGCCTCACTTACCACCCCGATACCACCCCAGCGCACGACTGCAACACCCGGCCCCCACCCGAGGCCAGCCGCGCACGGCCGCTTCGGGGAGCGTCGTTCATCTCGGCTTCATTCGATTTCGAGTTCCTTCACCCGCATCTCGGTGCCGCCGGTGGCCTGCACCTGGTAGCTGCCGCAATGGGGGCAAGGATCATACAGCGCGCCGATGGGCACGCTCATGGCGCACTGCATGCACCAGCCCTGGCCGGGCACGGCGTCGATCTGGAGGGCGGCGCCGTCGGCGATGCTGTCCTTCATCACCACATCGAAACAGAAGCGCAGGGCCTCGGGTTCGACCGACGAGAGCTGGCCGATTTCCAGCACGACCGTCTTCACCTTGCGAAAACCCTGGGCGCGCCCGGCGTCCTCGACGATCTGGCGGATGCCTTCCGCCAGCGACATTTCATGCATCCACGATCTCCACGGTGTAAGGCACGCAGGGGTCGAGCTGCAGGACCGCCCTTTCCACTGCGCGGCGGGCCGCTGCCAGGGAAGGCAGGCGGGCCGGCAGGCGCTCCACGATACCCTTTTCGTCGGTGAAATTGCGATCCGTCGGCGCGTCGATCCGCCATGCAGCGACCCGGCCGTCGACCACGCCCAGGGCGTGACGCAGGCGACCGCGGGCGGTGTGCACCCACGCTTCGCCCGCGCCGGCCCCCGGATTGCCGGCGCTGCCCCACGGGTAGGGGCGATCTTCCTCCAGCGCCCGGGCGGCGGCGGCGAAGTCGGCGAGCTGGTCGGCAGCCTCGGCGGTGGTCGGCAGTTCGGCGATGATCTGCCGGGTGGCGTCAATGACGGCGGCCCGCCCCAGGC
>NZ_BSPX01000148.1:0-3846 GCF_030161255.1 Zoogloea oryzae | reverse complement strand
GAGCGGGTGCCGGCGCCGTCCGACGCCTCCGGCCTGCCGCCGGGCCCCAGCCTGACCGGCCCGCCCCTCAGCGGCCCGGCGAACGAATCCCGCAACTAGCCGGCAGTCCGGGGCAGCGCCCCGGTTGCGGCGTCAGGGTCGGCCACGCCGGCCCTTTTCGTTTTTCGGCCGGGCTCTTGCGCGGCAGGTTGGCGCACCGCACAATTGGCCGTCATTTTGTCCGGCCCCGCCCCGCCATGCCTGCGCCCGACGCTCACCTGTCGCTCCCGGCCACGCTGATCGCCTGCCACGAATGCGATCTGCTGCAGACCGAGCCTGCCCTCGCCCCCGGCGAGACGGCCCGCTGCGCCCGCTGTGGGGCCTTTCTGGCGCGCAATCCGCCGGACAGCCTCGACCGCACCCTGGCCCTGACCTGCACCGCCGCGGTGCTCTACGTCCTCGCCAACATCTACCCGCTGGTGGGCCTCGAGATGCAGGGCCGCCAGGTGCAAGTCACCCTCGCCGGCGCGCTGCACGTCCTGTGGCAGGGCGGCATGGCGCCGGTGGCGGCGCTGGTGGGCGTCACCACGCTGCTGTTTCCGCTCCTCGAACTGGCGATGATCCTGATCGTGCTGGTGCCCCTGCGCCTCGGGCGGGTGTCGCCGCGGCTGGCGCCGTTCTTTCGGCTGGTGCGCTCGGTCAGGCCGTGGGGAATGGTCGAAGTCTTCCTGCTCGGCATGCTGGTGTCGCTGGTCAAGCTGTCGCACCTGGCCACGGTGATCCTCGGCACCGCCTTCTGGGCGATGGCGGCGTTGATCGTCGTCCTCACCTTCGCCGCCCGGGCCTTCGATACGCGCCTGGTGTGGCAGACGCCGGTGGCGGAGCCCGCCCGGTGACGCGCCCCCTCACCGCCCGCGAGGCCGGCCTCCTCAACTGCCACGTGTGCGGCCAGCTGTCCCGCGCCGGCGCCGGCCACGGGCTGGTACGCTGTCCGCGCTGCCGGGCGCCGCTGCACATGCGCAAGCCCGCCAGCCTCGCCACCACCTGGGCGCTCACCCTCGCCGCGGCGATCCTCTACGTGCCGGCCAACCTGCTGCCGATGATGACCACCGCCTCGCTCCTCGGTAGCCAGGAAGACACGATCATGAGCGGGGTGATCTTTCTGTGGCAGTCCGGCTCGTGGCCGCTGGCGGCGGTGGTGTTCTTCGCCAGCGTGATGGTGCCGCTGCTCAAGATCATCGCCCTCATCTATCTCGCCGCCAGCGCCCAGCGCCGCTCGCGCCTGCGCCTGATCCAGCGCACCCGGCTGTACCGGATGGTCGAGTTCGTCGGCCGCTGGTCGATGCTGGACATCTACGTCATCACCCTGCTCGTCGCCCTGGTGCAGTTCCAGGGGCTCGCCACCATCCAGGCCGGCCCGGCCGCCGTCGCCTTCGGTGCGGTGGTGGTGCTGACCATGTTCGCCGCGATGAGCTTCGACCCCCGCCTGATCTGGGACCCGATCGCCGGGCCCGCCCCTTCCGACGACCACCGCCATGACTGATCCCGCCGCGCTCCCCCAGGCCACCGTCGACACGCCGCGCCGCTTCCGCATCCCGCTGGTGTGGATCATCCCGCTGGTGGCGCTGTTGATCGGCCTGTTCCTGGCCGCCCGCAGCTACTACGAACAGGGCCCGCTGATCACCATCACCTTCAAGACCGGCGCCGGCCTCGAGCCGGGCAAGACGCGCATCAAGTACAAGGACGTGGATGTGGGCCAGATCACCGGGGTGGCCCTCGCCGAAGACGGCGCCGGCGTGGTCGCCACCGCCCGCCTGGCCCGCGAGGCCGCCCGCCTGCTGGTGGACGACACCCGCTTCTGGGTGGTCAGCGCCCAGGTGTCGGGCAGCTCGGTGTCGGGCCTCGGCACCCTGCTGTCGGGCGCCTACGTGGGCCTCGACGTGGGCAAATCCACCGAAGACCGGCGCCACTTCAAGGGCCTCGACACCCCGCCGGCGGTCAATTTCGACGTGCCCGGCAAATCTTTCGTGCTGCAGGCCGAAACCCTCGGCTCCCTCAGCGCCGGCACGCCGATCTACTTCCGGCGCATCGAGGCCGGCCAGGTCACCGGCTTCAAGCTCGACGAAAGCGGCAAGCGGCTCGACGTGCAGATCTTCATCAAGGCCCCCTACGACCGCTTCGTGACCACCAACAGCCGCTTCTGGAACGCCGGCGGGGTGGACGTGAAGATCGGCGCCGACGGTGTGCAGGTGAACACCGAATCCATGGGCGCCATCCTGGCCGGCGGCGTGGCCTTCCAGACCCCGGAAGACGGCAGCGCCGAGCCCGCCCCCGCCAACCACGCCTTCACCCTTTTCGCCAGCCGCGCCGAGGCCCTCAAGCAGGCCAACAGCGTGGTGCTCAACTACACCCTGCGCTTCGACGAATCCGTGCGCGGCCTGTCGGTGGGCGCGCCGGTGGATTTCCGCGGCATCCAGGTGGGCGAGGTCACTGCCATCAACCCCGACTTCCACCCCCGCACCGCCGATCTGGGCCTGCTGGTGGATGTGAAGATCTACCCCGGCCGCATGCGCGCCCGCAACAGGGACGGCAAGGTCACCTTCTTCGGCAAGGATTACCAGGACAAGGATTTCCGCGCCTTCGTCGACCAGCTCGTTGTCAAGGGCCTGCGCGGCCAGCTGCGCAGCGGCAACCTGGTCACCGGGCAGCTTTACGTGGCGCTGGATTTCTTCCCCGCGGCGCAGCCGGTCAAGGTGGACTGGAGCCGCAACCCGCCCCTGATCCCCACCCAGCGCGGCAGCCTCGACGAGCTCCAGACCACCCTGCTGCGCATCGTCGCGCGGATCGACAAGCTACCCCTCGACACGATCGGCCGCGACACCAGCAAGGCCATCGCCGGCCTCGGCCGCACCATCGACGAGGCCGAGCGGCTGGTCAAGCGCCTCGACGGGCTGACCAGCGGCGACGTGCGCGAGACCGTCGTCGAAGCCCGCAGCGCGATCACCGAGACCCGCGCCGCCATCGCCGACGCCCGCAAGCTGCTGGCCACCGACGCCCCGCTGCAGCAGGACATGCGCGCCAGCCTGCAGGAACTCTCCCGCGCCGCCCAGGCCCTGCGCCACCTGGCCGACACCCTGGACCGCCACCCCGAAGCCCTGCTGCGCGGCAAACCCGAGGAAAAACCATGACCCGCCTTCGCCTTGCCCTGCTCCTGCTTGCCGCCGCCGGCAGCGCCCAGGCCGCGGACATCCGCCCAGGCCTGTGGGAATTCCGCTCCACGCGGGTCAGCCTCGGCGGCGCGCCGGATCTGTCCGACAAGCTCCGCCAGCAGCTCGCCAACCTGCCGCCCGAGGTGCAGCGCCAGCTCCGCCAGCAGCTCGCCGCCCAGGGCGTGCAGCTGGGCAGCGACGGCGCGGTGCGCAGCTGCATCACGCCCGAACAGGCCCGCCAGGACAGCGTCTACGCCGGCCGCAGCGACGGCAACTGCACCCTCGCCAGCATCACCAAAAGCGGCAACCAGGTGCGCGGCCGGCTCAACTGCAGCCAGCCCAAGGGCAGCGCCGACTTCGAAACCACCCTCGACGGCCCCGAGCGCATGAGCACCCGCGTCAACATGCACTCGGCCCAGGGCGACATCCAGATGGACACCGACGCCCGCTGGATCGCCGCCTGCGGCACCGCCACCCGCCAGGAATGACCGCCACGATGAACCGCCTCCTCGCCGTCGCCCTGCTGTGCGCCGGGCTCACCGCCTGCAGCAGCACCCCGCCGATCCGCCACTACACCCTCGGCCCCCTGCCGCCGGCCCCGACCGCTGCGCCGTCGGCCACCGGCGCCAGCCTGGTGGTGGGCCCGGTGGGCGTGCCC
>NZ_BSPX01000147.1:0-3909 GCF_030161255.1 Zoogloea oryzae | reverse complement strand
GTTTGTTATTTTTTGATTTAAGTTCTTTTCTTTCTAAGAAGTGGAATAAAAGAACCCGGTTGAAGCGTAATGATCATACGTCTGTAATGCGTTGTATGTCCCAGTGATATATTCCATACATCACATTAGATAGATATCATATTCATGAATACGACTCACTTTCAAGATGCCTTGATGGTGAAATGGTAGACACGCGAGACTCAAAATCTCGTGCTAAAAAGCGTGGAGGTTCGAGTCCTCTTCAAGGCACAATTTCTAGAATACTCATTGAATGAGCAATTCAATAAGAGATCTCGGATCGAATCGATATTGATATATCGAGTATTCCAGGAATTACAGGGGGGTGGATTCATACAACAGAAACCTCTGGGAAAATGCCCCCCCGTAACCCAGCGGATAAAGTACATTACATAGTACGTTTTAGGGATTGGCGACTTACCCATTCAGTGACTTTGGCACTGGACGTTCTCAAAATGAGTACTATGGACTGGGAAATCTTTCTCCTATTATATGTATAATAATAGTATACACCTCCGCCTATTACGTATAATATACGAGAGTATTCAATTATTATATATAAAATGAATCCAATGTTTGATTTCATCCGGAAAAAGCCATCTCTTTCTCAACAATGTCATTGTCATTTGATCCAATAGCGTTCCGTTAGAGAGGCACAGATTGGATAAATACTGATAACTCTCAGAGAGAGTATTCGAACGGAAAGATCCATTAGATAATGAACTATTGGTTCTAAGCCATCTCTGGCGATGAATCAACAATTCGAAGTGCTTTTCTTGCGTATTCTTGAGAAACCAGCGTCTATACAGAGATGTAGGAGTATTCGTTTGGTAAGTAAACAGCCCCTTTTGCATCTCGTGATCTGCAAAGAATTTTCGACGTGAAAACACAGAGACAAAGGGCTGATCCTTGAATAATAAAAATAATGGATCTACAGGGTCCCAAATGAATCGGTTTATCCTAAAAAAGCCTTGTTCTTTGGAAGATATATCTCGTGTCTCGTACTGCATGGTTCCACTCTGCAAGAACTCCAAATCATTCTCTTGAAGTTCATCCTCTTTGCCCCAAAATGACTTGGCCCAATAGGGAAATCCCAATTCTTTTGGCCTTTGGATACAATCAAATAAATGGCCACAAGGGCGCCATATTCTAGGAGCCCAAACTATGTGATTGAATAAATCCTCCTCTACCCCTTGGGGGTCAAGGGCCCCTTCCCCTTCTTCAAACTCGGATTCGTCTTTTTCATATAGAAATCTCTGATCAATGATAGAACAAGATGCATTTTGCATCATATCTAAGGGATTCCTTGGTTTGGACCGAAGAAGCAATGTCACTTGATCATTATCAAACTCATTGCAATCCTTTTCTGTCCGTGAGAATCCTACCAGAACGCCTTCTACTTCTAATAGGGCATGAACTAGATCAGAATCATTTTCAACGAATCCATAAGAAGTGATCCAATTTTTTTCATCGGGTCCGGGTAGAGACCAAAGATCTTGAGCGACCGATCCGGCAGAACAACTCAAAAGGTAAAGAAGTATCGTTAATTTCTTCATGCTGGTTCCAAGCTCGAAGTACCATTTGTACAAATAAGAATCCCCTTCCTGACATGATCTCTTCTTCATATAGATAGATATAGGATCTATGGGGCAATTACTTAGAAGTACATTTTGTACAAGAGCCCTTCCTATCTGATAGAAAAGGATCCCATGATCCTGAACCGACCTTACCTGGGATCGGAAATCCCAAGTTTTTCTATGAAGAGCGGATCTAATTGTATTAGTATCTATAATCGAGTTCTTCTGTGTAATACTAATTGATAGGGCTTCATTGGTAAGTGATACAAGATCTCGTGCATTGGAACCCATGGTTAGGGACCCAAATCCATTAGTCTGGAACGTTTTATTTTCCAAGTGAAATCCCCGAGTATATGAAAGAGTGAAAAAGTGCTTTCGTTGTTGTGGAATAAGAAGCTTTCGTATCTTAATGCATGTATTGAATTTATTCGGAGCTATTAGAGCGGGATCCACTTTTTGGGGAATATGCGTCGAAGCAATAACTAGAATATTTCTAGTGGAGCATCTGTCACAATCCCTGGAGAGAAAGTTCACTAATAGACCGAGCGATAAGTAATTCACCTCATTCACATAGAGATCATGAATGTTTGGCATCCATATAATAGAAGGAGACATTGCTTTTACCAATTCGAATTGAAGGGTGATATCAAATCGTATCGGTATCGTAGACGGACATAGCGCATCCGTCGTTATCTCGTGCGTCATAGTTCGCAGCTCCGTATCCAAATCAAAGTAATCATCGCTATCGTCATTATCACCAATCTCATTCATATTCATATCGTCACCAACATCCCTCCCATCAAAATCCTCATCCTCAAGGTAATCCACAAGAAATTCTTTAGGTTGGTTATCTTTGTCCTCCAGGAACGGGTACGAACATACTGTAATGAAAGGAACATAGGAGTTTTTCGCCAGGTATTTCACCAAATAGGATCGTCCAATTCCGATAGAACCTATCACTAAAATACCCCTAGAAGGGGATAGAGGTAAGCGGAGCGAAAAGGGTTTTCCATGAGATGGGCAATGAAAACTATTAGCCCCATACGAGGTTTGTGAATAAGTGATTGTCTGATAATGAGCAAGGAATATCCGTCTTTCTGCTAAACAGGATCCATTGAACTCATAATTCATTAGATCTTTTTGATGAATGTCAACTAAGTGTCGTAAGTAAACTGATCCCGGCTGTTCAATCATTTGATAACCAGAGTCATTCGTTGATAATGGCTCACTATGAGTCAGACTCAATAGAATTTGATCAAGCCTTTTTTCTCTCGTTAAGGTAGAGAACTGAACCACGAATTCTCTTTCTTCAGCATTAAACAAATCACTGTTCGCGACCCAGGATTCTATTTGATCATCAATCCAATCCCCGTTCACGTTTTTTCTTTTTCGTATCAATGAATAGATCTCTTTACTTGTACGACTTAGATGTCTCGTATTTCTCGAAAAAGTGATTCGATGGATGGGATTTGGTATGATACTTATGAGATCAATGATATTCCTGAGATTGATATTGAAAAAGGGATTCTTAGAACGTATTGATTTGCCCCCATAAGCGGGACCACCCCCCAGTAGCATGTTGTCGCCAAAAGCATAACTCCGTATTTCTTCTAGAAGATCTCCTAATTGTTCCAGAGCAACTAGAAAGAGATTCTTTAACCAGAAAGAATTCAGTTCAGATGGAGGATACCTATCCAGAAGTTTTCCCAATTCAATCATGTATGATGGAATCATCAAGGATTTGATCTGTTCGAACTCTGTCTGTAACTCACGAGAGACGCGGGAAACAAAGAGAAGATGTGTAGGAACGAGATATCCAGCAACAAGAAGAAGGAAAAGGATTGAATAGAGGAACTCCCGAACATTCGGTGTTCTCAGATGTGCGCCTATCAATGGATAGAGTGACTCATTATTTCGAGGAATCTTTCCTTGAAGCCAAAGCCAATTCTGTAAACAGTTCCCCGAAATATCACTTATCAGATTCCATTGTCGAAGAATCGCCCACCATTTTTTCTGAGGAATTAGCCAGGATATATCTGATCCATGCATAATATCATCAAAAAAGGAGCGAAATATCGACACTAGGTCTGAAAAAGTCTCTAAAAGGATGCATTTCAGATATTTGAACCCTGTCGAAGTAAGGGCCCATGGCATATATTTTGGGAACCGATTCCATTTCGATTGAAAGTTTCGAACCATCTGCCGTTTCTGAACGCATTTCTTTAGACAAAGACTCCGTTTTTTCCTCTTTTCGAATCGTAAATATTTCTCAGAATATGGAGTGTGAATCAAGCCCTTGTTTGAATTGAGATAC
>NZ_BSPX01000146.1:0-3919 GCF_030161255.1 Zoogloea oryzae | reverse complement strand
AGCCCGGCGGCGGCGTTGAAATCCCGCCCGGTGGCGGGCTTGCCGTCCGGGGCGAGGAGGGTGGCGGCGTCGGCCACGGCGGGGCGGGCTAGCTGGCGACGAGGCGCGGGCCGGCGGCTTCGCCGGTTTCTGCCGGTGGGGCCTCGGCGGCGAGGATCTCCTCCAGCACCTGGATGGCGCCGCTGATGCGCATGAGGGTGGTGCGCAGGTCTTCCTCCTTCTTCTGGAGGTCGGCCATCACGCCGAGGCCGGCGTCGTATTCGCTGCGCAGTTCGGCCAGGCGGGCTTCGAGTTGATCTTTCATGGCGGTTTTCCGGTTGAGGTCAGCGGAGGAAGACGAACACGTCGATGAGGCCGGTGTCGCCGTCGAAATCGGCGAGGGCCTTGCGGATGGTGCAGCCGGTGGGGTTGTCGCCGGCGCGCATGGCGTGGCCGGGGAGCGACGCGGGCACCAGCAGGTTGCCCTTGCGGATCGGGCCGTTCTCGGCGCACACCTTGCACGGCACGCGGCCGGCCAGGGCGATGGGCTGCTCGCCGGCGATCCGCTCGTGCTGGAGAGCGTCGGCGCCCAGCAGCATGCCGGGCTCGGTGGACACGACGCCGAGCACCAGCGGGTCGTGGGGCTGACGGCAGCGCTCGACGCCGCCGCCGTCGGCGCTGAGGCTCACCACGTCACCGGGCTCGAGGGCGCCGAGGGTGGCGAAGTTCTCGGCCAGGTCGCGGGCGCCGGTCTGGATGGCGTTGCGGGCCCAGATGGTGGCTTCGGCCTCGATGTCCCAGGTGTGGATGCCGCCGCCCCAGCCGGCCTGGCGGGCCTTGGGCGAGTAGCCGCGGGTGCCCAGGTTGCCGGAGATGGTCACGTCGCCGGTGATGACCTGATTGCCGGCGAAGGTGTTGGCGCCGCGGGTGGCGAGCTCGTTCCAGGCGGAGTTCTGGGCCACCGTGAGGCTCCCGGAGGCCATTTTGCGGAAGAACAGCCGGTCGTTCTCGGCGTAGCTGGCGCCGATCTGCAGCTGGTGGTTGTTGGCGGTGTTGCTGTGCCGGCAGACGATCAGGTGGGTCCACGGGTGGGTGCCGTCGGGCACGTCGCCGGTGAGCTCCGCGCCGCCGTTCTGGTAGAAGCCGGACTTGAGCGGCATGCCGAAATCTCCGGGCAGGCCGGTGGCGTTGAGGGAGCTGGCGTAGCCGAGCAGGGCGCCGCCTTCCACGTCGAGCCGGGCGCCCGGCCGGGCGATGCCGATGCCCAGGTTGCCGTTGGTGTCGAGGCTGAGCCCGGTGGCGGTGCCGGTTTCGCCGGTGGGCGAAAACTGGTAGCCCACGTTGCCGCTGGCGACGACGAAGGATTTCACGTCGAGGAAGTAGCGGGTGTCGGGCGAGACGATGCGCAGACTCGACTTGTTGCCGTCCCAGCCCCGGCTGTTTTCGGTGCTCACCTCCAGCCGGGCGGTGGGCGTTGCGGTGCCCACGCCCACGTCGCCGCTGGTGGTGAGCTTCGCCCCCGTGAAGCTCGCCAGCACGGCGCGGATCTCGGCGAGCTGGGTGGTGCCGGTGACCTTGAGGGGGCCGCTGACGGTGAGGTCCTTGACCGTGTATTTGCCGTCCGGGTCGAGCTTGCTGCCGTCGATGGCCTTGTTCTGGATGGCGTCGCGGGGCAGCGGGGCGCCGAAGCCGCCGGTGTGGTCGTGCGCGGCGATGTCTTCCCGGGCGCGGACCTGGACTTCGTTCCACTCGTCGGCGCGGATGATGTCGCCGGCGGTGCGCGGGACGTAGGGGGCGGGGCGGTCGGCCATGGTGGTCTCCTTCAGGAACGTGCCGGCAGGGCGGCGCGCAGTTCGTCGATCAGGGCCTGCTGCTCCTTCACCGCCTCGACCAGCAGGGCGATGACGCCGGTCGGGTTGATGCCCTTCCAGCCGTCGGGGCCCACGGCCACGGCGTCGGGCAGCACGGCTTCGACTTCCTGGGCGATCAGGCCGACGGAGCGGCCGCCGCTGCGCCAGTCGAAATGCACGCCGCGCAGCTTGCCGAGGGCGGCGGTGGCGTTTTTCAGCGGGTGGATGTTTTCCTTGAGGCCCAGATCGGAGCCCGAGAAGGCGCCCTTGGTGCACCACATCTCGCCGGCCGCGAAGCCGCCGTAGTAGCCGGTGTTGTCCACGTTGAAGAGGCGCAGCCAGCCGTCGTTGCCGTGGGCGTCGCCGATGGCCGACATGCGCCACTTCTTGCCCAGGCGCAGCACGTCGGTCTGCAGCACGCCGTCGTCCACATTGAACTGGAAGCGCACCTGGCCCTTGTCGGTGTCCATCACGTTGAGGGTGCGGGTGAAGCCCAGATAGGCCTGGCCGCCCTTGATCCACATGGCGCAGGCGCTGCCCTTGGGCAGGTTCGAGTCGCTGGCGAGCACCAGGCTGCCGTTCACGTCCAGCCGGTCCCACACCGACACCCGGCGGCCGAGGCCGGCGCTGCTGTTGCCGAGGATCATCAGCGTCTTGTACGAGGTGGTGTCGTTGCAGATCTCGGCGGCGCTCTTGTCGGGGCGGGCGGTGTAGGCCGACGATAGGCGCAGCGGGTTGTGGGCGGGGAAGAAATCGGCCACCGGGCTGGTGGAGACGGCTTCGGCCTTCTCGGTGGCGAGGCGCAGGCGCATCTCGCCGCCGACGATCAGGCTGGTGGCGTGGGCGCTGCGGGTGCCGACGATGAGGCCGGGCTCTGCGCTGTAGATGCCGGTGGTGTGGGCCATCAACCGGCCGTCCACGGCGCCTGCGCGGATCGACAGCTTGGCGTGGGCGGCGCCGACGATATCCACCACCCGGTTCCAGCCTTCGGCGTTTTCGGGAGCGTCGGTGCCCACGGCCAGATCGCCGGAAAGGCTGGCGAGGGTGGCCTGGATGTCGGCGAGCTGGCTGGTGCCGGTCACCTTGAGCGGGCCGGCGACGCCGAGGCTCTTCACCGAGAGCTTGCTGTCCGGATCGACCTTGCTGCCGTCGATGGCCTTGTCGGCGATGCCGTCGCGGGGGATGCGGGTGGCTTCGCCGGTGTGGTCGTGGCTGCGCAGCTCGGTGCGGGCGCGCACCTGGATCTCGTTCCAGTCGGCGGCGAGCATGATGTCGCCGGGCTCCTTCCGGATGTAGGGGGTGGGGGTTTCGGCCATCAGAAGATCACCTCCCAGCTGAGCGTCATCTCCAGGTTGCCGGCGCGATTGACCACCGGAAACGTGACGCGGTTGTAGAGCACGGGCTCGGCGCCGGTGACGCTGATGAGGATGCCGGCCTCCTGCAGCGGCTGCGGGTCTGCGCTGCCGGTGGGCGGCAGGGTGGCCACCACCCGGGCGATGATGCGCGGTTGGCCTTCGTAGTCGCCGGCCGCCACGCTGGGGATGGTGGCGGGCGCGGCCACGACGAAATCGCCCAGCGCGGTGTCGGTGACCTGGGCCGGGGCGGCCGAGCGGCCCACCGCGATCTGCAGGTCGGGGCTCTGGGCGCTGCCGGTGAACAGCCGGGCGAGCAGCGCGCTGCAGGCGCCGGTGATGAGGTTGTTCACCCGGCGGGCGTCCACCAGCCGGCCGCTGGCGTCGCGCAGTTCGATGGAAAGGCGTCCGGCGAGACCGTGGGATTCGTGCATCGGCATGGGGTCACTCCTTCGATGGGGCGGGGCTGGAGGGCGGGCGGCGAGGGTGCGGGCTCATCGGCTGTGGCTCCAGTCGAGGCGGGTGGTGTCGAACACGCCGCCGGCGGAGAAGTTGCCGTCGGCGCTGTCGTGCACATCCCGCAGGGTGGTGGCGAGGGTGAAGCGCAGCGGGCCATCGGCGGGGGCGGCGTCTTCGGCCCACCGCTGGCCGGTGGCGAGGCCAAGGCGCTCGGCGCCGTCGTGGGCGTCGCGGCGGGTGGGTTCGGGGAAGTCGATGCTGGCGCGCACGCCGGCGGCG
>NZ_BSPX01000145.1:0-4158 GCF_030161255.1 Zoogloea oryzae | reverse complement strand
CCCGCCTCGGCCAGCTCGCCGCCCGAAGCGCCGAGCGCCTCGCCGCCGCCGTGGCCGCCGGCCTCACCGACGCCGCCCTGCTGCCGCCCATCGACGGTCTGCCCGAGCACATGATGGCCGACGAGTTCCGCCGCCGCTTCGGCAGCCCCGAGGCGCCCGCCTACAAGCAGATGAGCGACGAAATCGACCGCCGCATCGCCGCCCTGGCCCTGTTCCGCTGACCCGAGGCGCGCCCATGTCCGACGTCCGCGCAGACATCCCCTTCCACGACTTCCTCGCCCCCGGCGTCGCCGCCGACGACGTGCCCGAGCTCGCCCCGCTGCTCCACGCCCGGCCGCTGCTGGCCGCCTTCAGCACGCTCTTCCACGGCAGCGAGGCCGAGGTACTGATGCGCCTGATGGTGCTGCGCGAGATCGGCCGCGAGAACGAATCACCCCGCTGGGGGCCGGAGCAGCTCCGCCAGCGCTTCGCCTTCCTCGACCCGGTCAAGCTCGAAACCGCCCTGCGCCGCCTGCGCGGCAACGGCCTGCTGGAGATCGGCGAGGACAACCTCTACGCCCTCTCCGACATCGGCCGCAACGCCGTGGCCGCCATCGGCATGCTGGTCAGCTTCAGCGCCGAGGACGACCTGGAGCTGGGCTTCCTCACCGCCCAGTTGGCCGGCCTGCAGGCGGTGGGCAGCATCACCCCGGAAGCCCTTGGCCACCTGCTCGGCAAGCTCAATGATCTCGCCTGGCACTTCGAGGATGCCATCGCCTCGGGCTCCGAGTTCCGCATCGCCGACGCCCGCCGCAAGCTCTCCGCCAACATGCGCTGGATCGAGAAGGGCACCGCGGTGCTGCGCGAGCTGCTGGCCGACCCTGAGGTGCCCTTCGACCTCGCCCGCGTCGCCCAGCGCATCGGTCTCGCCCAGTCGCGCCTCGCCCGCGTCGACGCGGCCTTCCAGCGCGCCGTAAACAAGATCGAGGCCCAGCGCGTCACCCTTGGCGGCTCGGGCATCTCGTCCAGCGACGTGGCCCGCTGGCTGCGCAGCCTCGACGCCCGCAAGCTCGCCGTCCTCATCGACGGCGCCCTCGCCCCGGCGCCGGAGCTCACCCTCCTCGCCGGCGGCCACGAGATCCTCGACCGCGCCGAACTCACCCTCTCCGAAGAAGCCCGCCAGATCGAGGCCGACACCGCCCTGCCGCCCCCCGAGGACGCCCCCGCCAACCGCGCCCCCGAGGCCGAGGATCTGCGCCTTCTGCAGCACTTCAGCCAGCGTCTGGCCAAACTGGCCGAGCCCGGTGCAGAACCCGCCAGCCTCGCCCGGCTGGTGGCCGGCGGCGGCTTCCCGGCCTCCAGCTACCGCCTGTCGCTGCTGGCGCTGCTGGCCGATGGCGGCGACGGCGAATCCGGCAGCGCCGGCCCCACCGACGGCCCCATCGGCGACTTCATGCGCCTGCCCCTCGACGTGCTGTTCGAGGCCGGCATGGTCAAGGTCGGTGAAAACGAGATCGCCCGCATGTCCGCCGGCCTCGTCGGCGCCCGCGGCAGCCTGCCCGCCCCCGAAGCCATCCCGGTCCTCGCCGACCTCGACGAACCCCACGCCCCCCAAGCCTGATGGAACAACAGATCCGGACCCTCACCGCCCGCCTGCTGGCCAGCCGCAGCCTGCCGCGCACCGACCCGCTGGTGCGCCGCGCGCTGGTGGACGAAGCCTTCCGGGTGGATCTCGACGCCCGCCTCTCGGCCGTCGGCCTGCAGCTCATCGACAACCCCTACGCCGCCCACGTGGCCGTGGCCCTGGCCGACGACGTGCATGAGCCCGTCTTCGGCGCCAGCCGCGAATACGCCGCCAGCAACGTCGGCCTGACCCGCGACCAGCTCGCTCTGCTGGTGGTCATCTGGGCGCTCATCGTGCTGCCCAAGCGCGAGCGCCAGATCAACCGCCAGAAACTCGCCGACGACGGCCAGGGCGACATGTTCGGCAAGGACGCCCCCCTCGCCCACGGCGAGGAAGTCGCCGGCGCGCTCTCCGAAGCCTCACTGCTCGCCGACTTCGCGCCGGTGCTGGGTCACAAGACTTACGTTCAGGGCAAGCTGCTGTCGCGCCTCGCCCAGCTCGGTTTCATCGAGCGCCGCGGCGGCATGATCCACGAAGGCCCGCTCCTCGACGTGCTGCTCGACTACCGCCTGATGGCCGACCGCATCATCTACGGCACCCTCGGCGAGGTGCTCTCCGAAGCTGGCCATCCGCCGCCCGCCCAAGACGCCTTCAGCGCCCCCGAGCCGGACGCCGATGCCGACCCCGACGACCTGACCGACTGAGCACCCATGTTCCACATCAAGCAACTCGAACTGGTCCACTGGGATTACTGGCGCCGCTTCAACCTGCCGCTGGACGCCCAGATCATCACCATCGTCGGCCCCAACGGCTCCGGCAAGACCACGCTCCTCGACGCCCTGCGCACCCTGTTCGGCCTGCGCTGCTCCGGCAAGCGCGATTTCCGCCGCTACGTGCGCCGCGCCAACCGCAGCTTCGCGTGGATCCGCGCGGTGGTCGCCAACCGCCCGGGCAGCACCGGCAAGCGGCCGTTCTTCCCGTGCCTGAAGGACGAGGTGACCCTCGCCTGCCGCATCCGCCGCGCCGGCGGCGACTGGACCCGCGACTACGCCATCGCCGACGGCGACGTGCCCATCGAGGCGCTGGAGGCCAACGAAGACAAGGCCGTCGAATGGGTCGGCTACCGCGACTACCAGAGCCGCCTCGCCTGGGGCGGCCTCACCCCGGCCATCGCCAAGGTGCTGGCGCTCGAGCAAGGCGACACCGACAAGCTCTGCGAATACTCGCCCAAGGCGCTGCTGGAGCTCGTCTTCGACGTCTTCGGCGACAAGGAAGTCCTCGACAACTACGACCTCGCCCGCGAGGAGCAGAACAACGCCGAGCGCGAGCTCGCCGCCCTGGGCCTCGACCTGGACCGCCTCCGCGCCCAGGCCGAGGCCAAGCGCCTCGAGGCCGACCGCTTCCTCGAATGGAAGCAGCTCGACGACGAAGCGAAAGCCCTCGCCGCCGAGATCGTGCCGCGCCTCGAAGCGTCCGAGCTCGCCCGCGACATCGTGCTCGCCCGCAGCGACATCGCCCGCGACAAGGACGACCAGCAGCGCTGCAGCCTTGAGCTCGCCGACCTGCAGACGCGCATCCGCAGCGTCGAAGCCGAAAAGGCCGCCGCCGACGCCGAACGCAAGGCCGCCCGTAGCGCCGACCTCGAGGCCGAGAAAGACCACCTCGCCGCCCACGACGAAGTGCGCGACGCCGAGAAACTCCTCGCCGAACGCAGCGCCCTGCGCACCCGCCTGGCCCGTGAGGCCGGCGACGCCGCGGTCGACCTGGAAGCCGCCTACGCCAAGGCCGACGCCCGCCTGCTCCACCTGCAGCGTCAGGAGCGCGAGGCCACCGCCGCCTTCGAGGATCGAGTCACCCAGCTGCGCGCCACCCGCGATTCCCGCGGCTCGCCGGGCGACCCGGAGGTGAGCCGCTTCCGCACCCGCCTGAAGGAAGCCGGCATCGCCCACCGGGCCCTGTCCGAGATCGTCGAGGTCATCGATCCGGGCTGGCAGGGCGCGCTGGAGGCCGTGCTGCGCCCCTACCGCCATGTGCTGCTGCTCGAACGCGAACAAGACCGCCACGCCGCCTGGGCTCTGGGCGAGCAGGAGCGCTTCCGCCACTTCATCGTGCCGGAACTCGAACCCGCCCCGCCGGCCAACCGCGGTTCGCTGGCCGAAGTCATCCGCTTCGCCGACGCCGTGCCCCGCTGGCTCGCCGACCTCCTCAACCGCATTCAGCGCGTCGAGGACGCCGACGCCGCCCGCAGCCTGCCCCGCGAGACCGAGTGGATCACCCGCGACGGCTACCACCGGGAACGCCGCGGCGCCCGGCACCTGGGCAAGCCGGCCGAATTCCACTTCGGCGAGCTCGCCCGGAAGGCCCGCCTCAAGCAGTGTGAGGCCGACATGCAGAGCATCGACGCCCGCCTGCGCGAACTGCGCCCGCAGCTCGACGCCGCCAAGGAAGAAGCCGACGCCTTGCGCGCCCGCCTCCACGGCATCGAGGCCGCCCAGCTGCTGGCCGCCCGCGCCGAAGCCTTCGACGCCGCCGAAGCCGCCCTGCCGGCCGCCAAG
>NZ_BSPX01000144.1:0-4259 GCF_030161255.1 Zoogloea oryzae | reverse complement strand
GCCCAGCCGGCCGTGCTGCCGGTTCCGCCGGTGTCCCTTGCGCCGCCCGCCCAGCCTGGCGTAGCCGCGGCAAGCTGCGGCTCGGCCCGTCAGTGCCTGCTCCAGACCCTCGGCGCCGCCGCCCGGGAAGACACCGCGACCGTGTTTGCCGTGGCGGCCCGCATCGAGGAGCTGGGCAAGCCGGCGCCGGGCAACCGGGCCGTGTCCCGCAAGCTCAACACCGAAGGCCTGGATGCCCTCAAGGCTGAAGACCCGGCCCGCGCCGCCGAGCTGTTCCGCAAGGGCCTCGCCGAAAACCCCCGCGACGTGGAACTGGCCGGCAACCTGGGCTATGCCCTCGTCAAGGCCGGCAAGCCCCAGGAAGCCGCCGAGGTGCTGACCGCCGCCCTGCAGCTCGACCCGCGTCGCAGCTCCACCTGGACGCCGCTGGCCGAAGCGCTGGCCCTCTCCGGCCGCAAGGACGAGAGCCAGGCCGCCCTGTGGGTGGCCTACCAGTGGTCCGGCAACCGGGAGAAATCCCTCGCCTTCTACACCGACCGCGCCGAGAAGGAGCGCGCCACCCGTCCGGCGCTGGCCGACATGTACGGCACGGTGCTGGCCTGGGTGGCCGAAGGTCGCAAGCCCAGGCTGACGGTGAGCGCCGGCTGACCGACCTTGCCGCGGCCCCGCGCAGGGCCGCATCACCCCTGAAAGGGCTGCCGCAGGTGCGACAGCCCTTTTCTTCGTTCGGGCCGCGATGCTTGACGGATCACCCGTCCGGCATGACCATCCGGGGCGAACTGTCGGCCGGGCGCGGGGTCAGACCACTCCGGGCCCCGCGGGGCCGCCAACCTTGCACAACACGGTGTGATGCCGGTATGAACGATCAACTCAAACTGAGACCCCTGGAGCGGGAAGACCTGCGCTTCGTCCACGAGCTGGACAACAACGAGACGGTGATGCACTACTGGTTCGAGGAGCCCTACGAGGCTTTTGTCGAACTCTGCGACCTCTACGACAAGCACATCCACGACCAGAGCGAGCGGCGCTTCATCGTCGAGCGCGAAGGCCTGCGGGTGGGGCTGGTGGAGCTGGTGGAGATCAACCACATCCACCGCCGGGCCGAGTTCCAGATCATCATCTCGCCTGATCACCAAGGCCGCGGCTATGCCACCCAGGCGACCCACCTGGCCATGGGCTACGCTTTCACGGTGCTCAATCTCTACAAGCTGTTCCTGGTGGTCGATGTGGAGAACACCCGGGCGGTGTCGGTTTATAGAAAACTCGGTTTCACGGAAGAGGGGATCCTGCGCCATGAATTCTTCGTCGATGGTGTCTATCGGGACGCCTACCGGATGGCGGCCTTTCAGCCCGACTACCTGGCGCAGCGGGGCTGAGATGGCCCGTCGTGCATTGCTGGGCGCGGCCGTCCTGGCCTGGGCCGGGCTGGCGTTGGCAGCCCCGGTTCAGCCGGATCTGCCGCCCGCCCGGAAGGTGGCCGTCGCGGCCGGGGCCACCCAGGCGCTGTCGGGCACGCTCAAGGGCTACCAGCTGGCGGATTACCTGATCCCGCTCGAGGCCGGCCAGTCGGTGGTGATGCAGCTCAGGACGAGCAACCCGAGCGGCTACTTCAATGTGGACGCCCCGGGCGCCACCGATGGCGCGATGTTCATCGGCAGCACCTCGGGCAACCGTTTCGAGACCGTCGCCCCGGTGAGTGGTGACTATCTCGTCCGCGTCTATCTGATGCGCAATGCCGCCCGCCGCAACGAGGTGGCGCGCTACAGCCTGTCGGTGCGGGCCGGCGCCCACCCGGGCAAGGCCGCGGCGAGCGACGCGCGGGTGGCGGGCACGCCCTTCCACGCCACCGCGTCGATCCGCTGCATGCCGGCCGGCGGCCAGCCGACCACCTGCGAGGCCGGCGTGATTCGCCGCGAGGCGGGTGCTGGCACGGTGCGGATCACCCTGCCCGGCGGTGCCGTGCGCCACGTGGCCTTTGCCGACGGCAAGGCCGTGTCATCCGACGGCCCGGCCGGCCTCGAGGTGGAACGTGCCGGCGACACCTCGGTCATCACCCTGGGCAGCGGCGACCGAATCGAGATTCCCGACGCGCTGGTCACCGGCGGCTGAGTTGCTGTTGATCGTGCGGCAAGCCCGCCCACCGGCCGTGGGCTGCGATAATCCACGCTTTGCCTTGCGGGCTCGCCCATGTTCTACGGCATCACCGACATCACTACCTTCGTGCTGGGGACGATCTTCATCGTGCTCCTGCCTGGCCCCAATTCGCTTTACGTGATGACCGTCGCCTCCCGCTGGGGCGTGGCGGCGGGGTATCGCGGCGCCTGCGGGATATTCCTGGGCGACCTGATCCTGATGATCCTGTCGGCCACCGGCGCAGCCTCGCTGCTGCAGGCCACGCCGGCGCTGTTCATGGGGCTGCGCTACGCCGGCGCGGCGTATCTGGTGTGGCTGGGGATCGGGCTGCTGCGGGCGGGGCTGCGCACCTGGCGGGGCGAGGCCGACGCGGCGGCGCCCGTGGAGCCGCCGCGGGACGCCTCCCATCCCTTCCGGGTGGCGCTGCTCATCAGCCTGATGAACCCCAAGGCGATCCTGTTCTTCGTGTCCTTCTTCATCCAGTTCGTGTCGCCGGGCTACGACCATCCGGAGCTGTCCTTCCTCATCCTGGGGGTGATCGTCCAGTTCTTCAGCGCGCTCTACCTGTCGGCGCTGATCTTTGGCGGCACCCGGCTGGCGGAGGTCTTCCGGCGTCGGCGACGCCTGTCGGCGGGGGCAACGGGCGGCGTGGGTGGATTGTTCATCGGTTTCGGCCTGCGGCTGGCGGGGGCCGGGATGGGTTGAGCGCCGCCGGCTGCCCCGCGCTGCACAAAGCAAAAACGGCGACAGGATTGCTCCGGTCGCCGTTTTTTTGCGCTGCGATTGCGCTCAGAACGGCAGCGTCACCCCCGGCCAGACGCCTTCGATGGCGCGGCGGAAGTCGGCCTGGATGCGCTCGATGGCGGCCTGGTTGTCGGCCTCGAAGCGCAGCACCACCACCGGCGTGGTGTTGGACGGACGGGCGAGGCCGAAGCCGTCGGCGTATTCGACGCGCACGCCGTCGATGGTCAGGATGCTCTCGGCGCCTTCAAACTTGGCCTCGGCCTTGAGCTTATCCACCAGCGCGAAGGGCTCGCCTTCGTTCATCTTGATGTTGAGCTCCGGGGTGCTGGTGGCGTTGGGCAGGTTCTTCAGCACCGGGTTGGCGTCGGCGTGGCGGGAGACGATCTCCAGCAGGCGGGCGCCGGTGTAGAGGCCGTCGTCGAAGCCGTACCAGCGCTCCTTGAAGAACACGTGGCCGCTCATCTCGCCGGCCAGCGGGGCGCCGGTTTCCTTCAGCTTGGCCTTCACCAGCGCGTGGCCGGTGTTCCACATGGTGGGTTTGCCGCCGCGATCCCTGATCCAGCCGGCCAGGTTACGGGTGCATTTCACGTCGTAGATGATCTCGCCGCCGGGCACGCGGGACAGCACGTCCTCGGCGAACAGCATCAGCTGGCGGTCCGGGAAGATGATCTCGCCATCCTTCGTCACCACGCCCAGGCGGTCGCCGTCGCCGTCGAAGGCGAGGCCGATCTCGGCGTCGGTTTCACGCAGCGCGCGGATCACGTCGGCGAGGTTTTCGGGCTTGGACGGGTCCGGATGGTGGTTGGGGAAGTTGCCATCCACCTCGCAGAACAGCTCGACGAGCTCGCAGCCCAGGCGCTTGAAGAGCTCGGGTGCGACCGCGCCGGCCACGCCGTTGCCGCAGTCCATCACCACCTTCATCGGGCGGGAGAGCTTCACGTCGCCGACGATCTTCTCGACATAGGCCGGCACCACATCAGCGTGGGTGAGCTTGCCGGGCACGGCGGCAGTGACGAGGTTGCCGTCGATGATGCGCTGGCGCAGCGCCTGGATCAGTTCGCCGAAGAGCGTCTGGCCGCCCAGCACCATCTTCAGGCCGTTGTAGTCCGGCGGGTTGTGGCTGCCGGTGACAGACACGCAGGAATTGGTGCCCAGCTCGTAGGCCGCGAAGTAGGTGAGGGGGGTGGGCACGCAGCCCACGTCCACCACATCAACCCCGGCGGCGCGGATGCCGTCGGCGAGCGCGCCGGCGAGCTCCGGCCCCGACAGGCGGCCGTCGCGACCGACCGCGATGGCCTGCTGGCCGCGGGCGACGGCTTCGGAACCGAGGGCGTGGCCGATGGCGCGCACGGCTTCGGCGGTCAGCGTCTTGTCGACGATGC
>NZ_BSPX01000143.1:0-4271 GCF_030161255.1 Zoogloea oryzae | reverse complement strand
GGCGCGGCGCGGTCGGTGACGACGCCGAACAGCGTCGCCGCCTGCGCGGGCAGCGCGCCCAGCAGGGCCGCGGCGAGCAGGGCGCGAGCGAGGGTGCGGCAAAAGCCTGAGTGTGGTCCTGACATCCCGTCTCCATGGGCCGGATCGCCGGGCCGGACGGGGGACGAGAAAGGACGGAACGAAACCGCGCGGCGGGACACGCCGGCAGGAGGACGGACGCCGGGCTGGCCGGCGGACGGACACATTTCGCTCGCCAGGCCCGCACCCCGGGGCTCAGCAGAAACAATGTCCTCGGGCCGGTCTTCTGGCTCGCCGTCGTCCTTCCCCATCCGCCTTCCCGGGCTGGTGCCCAGTGGCATGTGGATGGAGTCGTCTGGCTTACAGCAGCGGGGGCTGCGCCGGAATGGTCGGAGGGCTCGCCGCCGACGTCACCGGACTTCCCGTTTGGCCGTTTCCGCGAAGGCGGATCGGGCACCCGGAGGAACAGGGACGCCGAGGTTAAGACAAAGTCGGCAGCCCGGCAAGCCGGATGTCACCTGCGGCCGTGTCGGAGCCCCCTCCGCCCGGGGCGTCGCCAGGCCACGACGGGGTGAATTTTCTCGATTTTCGGGGCAGATCAAGACCCAATCCGGGCCGCACGTCAGCATTTGACAGGCAGCTTTGTCAAAATCTGTATAAATAACAGAAGTAATCAAAGCGGCCGGTTTCGCCGCCGTCGAGCCCCCTATAATCGAGCCCGATCGTCATATCGCGCACGGCATCGGGCGTGATCGAACTCACCCAGCCAGGGGCTCCGACTTGGAACGACCCGAACCCGCCTTCCAGCAGCCTGACAGCAACATACTGCACCTGCGGGGCGAGGCCGGACGACTGCTCGCGCACCTGGAGATGCATCTGGCTCGCCAGCCGGACGACCTGACCAGCCACACCCGGCGGATCCTGATCGCCTGGCAGCTGGGCGACGGCGACGCGACCTACGGCGCCCTGGTGGATCTGTTCATCGTGCTGGCCGAGCGGGGCGTCGGCCTGAAGTCCGCGATGCTGTCGCAGACCGCCCTGCAGCTCGACCCGCCCCAGCGCCGCTTCCTCGCCAGCCACCTCGCCAGCGGCGTGCGCGCCGACGAAAACGTACAACCCCCGGCCAGCCGCTCGGTATTGACGCGCGGCCTGGTCGGCATGACCACCCCGGCCCTCTGACCGCCTTCGGGAGAAACACCATGATGACCGCCCAGCCTACGCTCCGCCTCTGCCACACCGGCATGGACAGCCGCTCGCTGTACGCCTTCGAGATCTTCCTCTCGCGCGTGGACTCCCGTGCCTGTCAGATCACCGATGAAACCGCCGCCGACGTGGCCTTCATCGACATCGACAACGACCTGGGCCGCTACCTCCTCGAAGGTCACCGCCTGCTCTACCCGGGCCGCCCGCTGATCGTCAGCACCCAGAAGGCGCCGCTGGACAACGATCCGCTGACCATCCCGGTCACCAAGCCAGTGGGCCTCGCCGCCTTCTCGGCCGCCCTCGAACAGGCCCGCCGCCTGCTGCCGCCTGCGCCGGTCGTCGAAGCCCCCGTGGCGGCCATCGACACCGGCACCCTCGAGGACGCCGACAGCATCCCCGACGAAATGCCCGTCGAGATGCTCTTCAACCGCACCGAGCCGCGCCTCGCCAACGCCGATCCGGTGGCCCTGCTGCGCCAGCTCGAAGAGCGCCTGTCCACCTTCTATGTGGGCTCGATGCCCGATGTGGATCTCGACGACCTGATCGCCCGCAACGCCATCTACTACACCCCGGACCAGTTCCTGCAGGGCGAGATCACCCGCGCCGTCGCCCACGCCCGGGAAATCCACCGCCCGGTGCGCATCGACGACGCCAGCGGCACCGCCCTCTACCTCGACCCGCAGAGCGGCAAGGCGCTTCAGGCCCGCAGCACCAACGCCCTGCGCGCCCTGGCCCAGCTGCCCACCCGCGGCACGGTGAAGATGAGCCGCGTCGAGCCCGGGGACGCCGTGCGCATGGACACGCTCGAAAGCCGCCCCCTCGAAGCCCTCGAATGGGACGTGGCCCTGTGGGCCTCCCGCGGGCGCCTGCCCCGGGGCACCAGCCTGGATCACCCGGTGCGCCTGCACAGCTGGCCCAACCTCACCCGCCTCGCGGTGCCGCCCGAAGCCATGCGCATCGCCGGCCTGTGGTCGCGGGGCGGCTACAACCTGCGTGACACCGTGAGCATGCTGGGCATCCCGCAGCGCTACGTGTTCGCCTTCTACAGCGCCTGCCATGCCCTCGGCCTGGTCGAGCTGGCCGCCAATCCGGCCGCCCTCGCCGCCGCCCGCATCGTCAGCCGGCAGGTCGTCGCCGGCCCGGCCGAAACCGCCCCGCCGATGCGAGGCCTGTTCAAGCGCATCCTCGGCAAGCTGCTGGGCGCCCGCCTCGGAGAAGCCGCAGCTGGCTGAGGCCTGCGCTGATGAGCCACTACAAGATCATCTTTGCCGGCCCCGTCGGCGCCGGCAAGACCACCGCCGTCACCGCCGCCAGCGACATTCCGCCGGTGCGCACCGACGCCGCCGCCTCCGACGAAGTCCGCGAGCTCAAGCCCAACACCACCGTGGCGATGGACTACGGCGCGATGAAGCTGGCCGACGGCAGCACCATCCACCTCTACGGAACGCCGGGCCAGCAGCGCTTCGACTTCATGTGGGAGATCCTCACCGAAGGCGGCATCGCGCTGATCCTGCTGATCGACAACTCCCGCGGCGACCCGCTCAAGGAGCTGCGCTTCTACCTGGGCGCCTTCAGCGGCTTCATCCGCAAGACGGCCGTGGCCATCGGCGTCACCCACGTGGATCTCGCCGCCACCCCCAGCCTGTCCGACTACCAGCAGGAGCTCGACCGGGCCGGCTTCGGCTGCGTGCCGGTATTCGAAGTCGATGCCCGCGCCCGCCGCGACGTGTGCCTGCTGATCGAAGCCGTGCTGAGCGTCATCGACCCGGTGGCCAGCGCCTGATCCCCATGGATGCGCCCCGCCGCTTCCTGCTCCCCACCCCGGCCGGCGCCTACTTTGCGGCTGCCGCCCAGGCCGAAGACCGCCTGCGCGGCTTCATCCGCCTGCTCTTCGCCCAGCCGGCCAGCCCGGCGTGGCACGACGAGGACGACGGCTTCGTGCGCCGGCTCGCCACCGCGGGCTGGATCCAGTACCTCGACGCCCCCCGCTGCGCCCCCCGCGACACCATCGAAGCCGCCCTGCAAAGCCTGCTCCCGCCCCTCGCCGGCAGCCGCAGCGCGCTGCTGGCCGATGCCCACGGCTTTCACCTCGCCAGCACCGGCTTCACCACCCCGCAAGCCGAAGCCCTGGCCGCCCTGTCGGCCGACCTCGCCAGCCTGCACAGCCGTCACCAGCGGGTCATCAACCAGGATCTGCGCCTCTACGGCAGCGCCTGGTCGATCCCCGACGCCGCCGGTCACAGCCAGATCGGCTTCTGGCCACTCTACGTGGGCAGCCACCGTTTCGTGCTCATCCTGGCCGGCGTGCCCCACCTCAACCAGCCCCCGCTGGTGGATCTGGTCTGGCTGCTCCACCAGCGCTACGGCCCCCTCGCCAGCGTGCTCCCCGCCACGGCCGACAGCACCGTAACCAGCTGACACCGCGACGCAAGCTCGGTGCAAGGAAGTAGTCAGGTGACGGACAGACTCCGCTCCTAGACTGCACATCTGGATCTCACTGCCCGATGGAATGCGTCCCTTGCTGCCCCTTCGCCGCCTCACCCGGCACCTGCTGATGGCCGCGCTGCTGCTGCCGGCCATCAGCCACGCCCAGACCGCCGACACCCCGCCCCTCAGCCTGCAAGACGCCGAAAAGCGCCTGCTCGACGCCAACCCGACCATTCTCCAGGCCCGCGCCGCCGTGGCCGGCGCCCGAGCCGGCATCGACATCGCCGGCGCCCGCCCCAACCCCATCGTCACCGCCTCGGTCACCAGCATCAACCCGACCCGCAGCGGCAACGGCGGCTACTGGGATCGCCCGGTGGACAACGTACTGCGGGTCGATCAGATGATCGAACGCGGCGACAAGCGTGACCTGCGCCTCGCCGCTGCCGAACGCAACCTCGCTGCCACCGGCCTCGATCTCGACAACACCATCCGCCTCGCCCGCATCGAACTGGCCAGCGCCTGGGTCGACCTGCGCGCCGCCCGCGAGGTGCGCCGCATCGCCGACGAAAACGCCGCCCTCGCCCGCCGCGCCGCCGACGCCGCAGAGGTGCGCGGCAAGGCCG
>NZ_BSPX01000142.1:0-4331 GCF_030161255.1 Zoogloea oryzae | reverse complement strand
CGGCTGTCACCGAGCCCGCCAAGCCCGCGCCCGCCGCCGAGGCCAAGCCCGAAGCCAAACCCGCCGAACCCACCGCCGCCGTGGCAACCCCCGCGGCCGCCCCCGAGGAGCCCAAGCCCCAGGCCGCCGCCCCCCAGGAGGCCGACCTCACCTCCGCGGTGATGGGCTCCGGCTTTGAATGGCGCGCCCAGGGCTGCGGCGGCACGCCGGCCGAAGAGGCCGACATCCGCGACTGCTTCACCGACCGGCGCGAACCCGCGAAATTCATCATCTGGGGCGACAGCCACGCCAACGCCCTGATGCCCGGCCTGCTCCGCGAATCCACCCCGGGCGCCCGCTGGGCCCAGCTGGGCGCCGGCGGCTGCCCGCCGATGGCCGGCGGCATCCGCCGCACCTATCCGGGCGATCCGGGCTACGACACCCCGGTGATCTGCTCGAAGGCCAACGACGCGACGATCAAGATCATCGAGAGCAACGCCAACATCAAGGCGGTGGTGTTCGTCACCGCCTCGCGGATGGTGACCCCGCCGCTGTATTCCAGCAGCCCGGACGTGCCGGTCTACGAGAACGCCATCGTCGAGGGCATGAGCGCCGCCGCCCAGCGGGCCCACAAGGCCGGCAAGAAGGTGTATTTCCTGATCGACAACCCGAGCCTGCCCCATCCGAAGGACTGCATCTCGCGGGCGATCTCCATCGCCGCCGAGAACAAGAAGTCCTGCTCGAAGACCCTCAAGGAGCACCAGGAAGCCAGCAAGAAATACCTCGAGCTGGTGGCCCGCTTCAAGGCCGCCGCGCCCTTCGTCGAGATCGTCGACCCCACCAGCGTGCTGTGCAAGAACAAGGTCTGCGGCGCCGCCCAGGACGGCAAGTTCCTGTACACCGATGGCGACCACCTCTCCGACACCGGGAACGGCCTGGTTGCCCGCTACCTCATCGACCACATGAAGGCCAAGGGCAACTGAGCCCCGCCGCGCAGAACCACGAGCCACCTCCGGGTGGCTCTTTTTTTGGGCGCCGTGGGTGCAGGGCGTTCAGGGCGTGTAGGTCGGACTTCAGTCCGACAACACGGGTTGATTAGGCAGGGTTTGTCGGACTGAAGTCCGACCTACAGGACCTACAGGGAATGCCGCCGTCCGGTGCCGCGGCAAGCCGGCTGAAAAATATTTCTGCCACCCTGTCGATTCCGCTCGTCGTCGTCCGTCGTGGTGATGAAGCCGCAATCCGCGGCCCCAGACAGGAGAACCCCATGCGATACATGATCATCGTGAAGGCCACCGCCGAGAGCGAGGCCGAAACCACCCCGGCGCCGGACGAGGCGCTGCTGGCGGCGATGGCGGCCTACCACGAGGAGCTCGCCCGGGCCGGCGTGCTGCTGGATGCCTCCGGGCTCAAGCCCAGTTCGCAAGGCTGGCGCATCCGCTACGATGGAAGCACGCGCAGCGTGATCGACGGGCCGTTTGCCGAGACCAAGGAACTCATCGCCGGCTACACCCTCATCCAGGTACGCAGCCGCGAGGAGGCGCTGGAGTGGAGCCGGCGCTACCCCAACCCGGCGGGCGAGGGCATCGCCACCGAGATCGAGGTGCGCCCCCTGTACGAGCTGGAAGACTTTGCCCCGTCCGACGCCATCGAGCGCTTCAAGACCATCGGCCTGCCCGAATGACCGGCGCCCACCCAAGGAGACAGCCATGACCCAAGCCATCCCTCCCGGCATGACCGCCGTCACGCCCCACCTGGTGTGCCGCAACGCGGCCGCCGCCATCGAGTTCTACAAGCAGGCCTTCGGCGCGGTGGACTGTGCCCGCCTGCCCGCCCCCGACGGGCGGCTGATGCACGCCCTCATCACCATCGGCGGCGCCGCGGTGATGCTGGTGGATGAGTTCCCCGAGCAGGGCTGCCAGGGCCCGCTGGCCCTGGGTGGCTCGGCGGTGACGCTGCACCTCTACGTGGCCGATGTGGACGCCACCGTGGCCCAGGCCGTGGCCGCCGGCGCCACCGTGACCATGCCGGTGGCGGACATGTTCTGGGGCGACCGCTACGGCCGGCTGCTTGACCCCTTCGGTCACCACTGGTCGGTCGCCACCCACATCCGCGATCTCAGCCCCGTGCAGATCACCGAGGGCTTCAAGTCTGCCTGCGGAGGCCAGTGACATGCCCTTCATGCTGCTGATCGTTGAACCCCGCGGCCAGCGCGCCGCCACCCCCAGCGACGAGGCCCACCGCCGCTACGACGCGATGATGGCCTTCGGCGCGGGCCTCGCCGAACGCGGCGTGCTGATCCGCGCCGAATCCCTGCGCCCCGACGACCACGCGGTGCGCATCCGCCGCAGCGCCCCGGCCGCCGCCCCGGCGCTGGTGGACGGCCCCTTCGCCGAGGCCAAGGAGATGGTGGGCGGCTTCTACCTGCTGGATGTGGCCACCCGCGACGAAGCCGTCGCCATCGCCCGACAATGCCCGGCGGTGGATTTCGCCACCGTCGAAGTGCGCGAATGCGCGCCCTGCCACGTGCTGTAAACCCCCGGCCTGTAGGTCGGACTTCAGTCCGACACGACTGCCGGATCAGGCCACGATGTCGGACTGAAGTCCGACCTACAGATCCGATGCACGGTGCAGGCCGCCCTTAGAACCTTCCATTGCCCCAAGGACCCCGCCATGAACGACGAATCCCTCATCCGCGCCGCCCTCACCGAGTGGCAGCAGGCCTTCTGCCGCAAGGACGTGGACGCCCTGATGGCCCTCTACGCCCCCGGCGCCGTGCTGTTCGACGCCATCCCGCCCTTCGTCGACGACGTGGCCGGGATGCGCAACAAGATCATCGGCTGCCTGCCCTACTTTCCCGACGACACCCGCATCGAGACGCGCAACCTCGCCGTCACCGTCGGCACCGAGCTCGCCAGCGCCCACTGCCTGTGGCACTTCACCCAGCTGCCACCGGGCCACCCGGCCGGGCGCCACTGGTTCCGCAGCTCGACGGTGTGGCAGAAGCAGCCCGACGGCCGCTGGCTGATCCTCCACGACCACTGCTCCGCCCCCTTCAACCCCTACACCGAGCGCGCCGTGCTCTCCCCCGACGCCCAGGCCGCGCTCGATGCTTCCCCCGAAAGCTGCGGCAGCGGCGCCAACCCGGTGGGCTGGTTCGAGATCTACGTGGCCGACATGGACCGGGCCAAGGCCTTCTACAGCGCGGTGTTCGGCTTTGAATTCACCCGGCTGGAGAGCCCCATCGACCTGTGGGCCTTCCCGATGCAGTCGACCAACGCCGGCGCCAGCGGCGCACTGGCGAAGATGGACGGCTTCGGGCCGGGCGGCGGCAGCAACAGCGTGCTGGTTTACTTCAGCTGCGCCGACTGCTCGGAGCAGGCCGATCTGGCGGCCTGGAATGGCGGCGAGGTGGTCAAGCCCAAGTTCGCCATCGGCGCCTACGGCCACATCGCCATCGTGAAGGACAGCGAGGGCAACCTCATCGGCCTGCATTCAATGGCCTGACATCGGGAAACCCCCGTGAGCGACGCCGACACCCGCCGGGCCATCGAGGCCATCTGGCACCTGGAGGCCGCCCGGGTGATCGGCCGGGCGGCGCGGCTGGTGCGCGACGTGGGCCTCGCCGAGGACATCGCCCAAGACGCGCTGGTGGCCGCCCTCGAAACCTGGCCCCGTGACGGCGTGCCCACCAACCCCGCCGCCTGGCTGATGACCGCCACCCGCCACCGGGCGCTGGACCACCTGCGCCACGCCGCCCTCGCCGCCGGCAAGGCCGGGGAGATCGGCGCCGAGCTGGATTTCCAGCACGCGGCCGCCAGCGACGACGCGCTCGAAGCCATCGACGCCCGCCTCGACGACGACATCGGCGACGACCTGCTGCGCCTCATCTTCACCGCCTGCCATCCGCTTTTGCCGCCCGAGGCCCGCTCGGCGCTCACCCTGCGGGTGATGGGCGGCCTCACCACCGACGAGATCGCCCGCGCCTACCTCAAGCCCGAGGCCACCATCGCCCAGCGCATCGTGCGCGCCAAACGCACCCTCGCCGCCGCCCGGGTGCCCTTCGAGGTGCCCCGCGGCGCCGAGCGGCAGGCCCGGCTGGCCTCGGTGCTGGAGGTGATCTACCTGATCTTCAACGAAGGCTACGTGGCCACCGCCGGCGCCGACTGGATGCGCCCGGCCCTGTGCGACGAAGCCCTGCGCCTGGGCCGCGTGCTGGCCGGGCTGATGCCCGACGACAGCGAGGTGGCGGGCCTGGTGGCGCTGATGGAGATCCAGGCCTCGCGCCTCGCGGCCCGCGTGGCCCCCGACGGCCAGCCAGTGCTGCTGGCCGACCAGGACCGCCGGCGCTG
>NZ_BSPX01000141.1:0-4458 GCF_030161255.1 Zoogloea oryzae | reverse complement strand
CGCCCGCGCCGCCTGGGCCGGCTGGCAGAACCAGCAGGCCGCCGCCGACGCCCTGGGCAAGAGCGCCGACCTCACCGAACGGGCCTGGCAGCTAGGCGAAGGCAGCCTCACCGACACCCTCAATGCGCGCCGCCTGGCCCACGAAGCGCGCCTCGCCGCCCGGCTGGCCGGCCTCGACGCCAGCGAAGCCCGCTACCGCCTGCTCCTCGACGCCCACCGGCTATGGCCGCTGGACATGGACGCCCACGACGACGACCACGATCACCCCTGACAACCCGCCCCCGGCGAGTGCAGCCCGATCCGGTTGCCCTCGCTGTCGGCAAACATCGCGATGAAGCCGATCTCCGGGCTGATCTCGGTCTTCGGCATCAACACCGTGGCGCCCGCCTCCACCGCCCGCGCCAGGGGCACGGCGAGGTCGTCGCCGCCATCCAGATAGATCACCACCCCGTGGTCGCCGGGCTTGCCGTCCGGGCAGGCCATCAGGGCGCCGCCGGTGGCCGGGTCCGCGTACGGAAAAACGGCCATGCGCATCCCGCACATTTCCTCCACCTTGAGGGTGATGGCAAAGGTGGCCTCGTAAAAGCGGCAAGCCCGGTCCAGGTCGGTGACGGGGATTTCAAACCAGTTGATGAGTCGTTTCATGGTGCGCTCCTGAATGCAGGTTGATTGGAGCTGCCATTCTGGCCGCCCCCTCCTGACACCCTGCCGTCAGGAGCCTGCCCGCATCCCCCGGCCAGCCGCGCTATCCTGACAGCCTTGTGTCAGGAGCTCCCCCCATGCGCCGTGCCGACCGCCTGTTCCAGATCGTCCTGCTCCTCGACCGGGGCCGGGCCGTTACCGCCCGGGAGCTGGCCGAAGCCCTGCAGGTTTCCGAGCGCACCATCTACCGGGATGTCGCCGACCTCTCCCGCTCCGGCGTGCCCATCAGCGGCGAGGCCGGCGTGGGCTACCTGATGCGCCCCGGCTACCGCCTGCCGCCGCTGATGTTCGACGCCGACGAGCTCGCCGCCCTCGCCCTGGGCAGCCGGATGGTGCAACGCTGGGCCGACCCGGCCCTTGGTCGCGCCGCCGAGCGCGCCCTGCTGCGCATCGAATCGGTGCTGCCCAAAGCCCTGCGCCACGCCCCCGCCCGCGACGCCCTGCTGGTGCCCGGCTTCCGTCTACCCGAGGCCATGCGCGCCCCGATGACCGAGCTGCGCGAAGCCATCGCCGCCCACCGCAAGCTGCGCATCGCCTACACCCGGGCCGACGGCGCCGCCAGCGAGCGGATCATCCACCCGGTGGGGCTGGTCTTCTGGGGCGAGACCTGGACCCTCGGCGCCTGGTGCGAGCTGCGCGGCGATTTCCGCAGCTTTCGCCTCGACCGCATCGCCAGCGTGGCCGCCCTCGACGCGCATTTCGACGGCGACGGCCTGCTCGGCCGCTACCTGCACGCCGCCCAGCAGCAGGACGACTGCGACGGCGCCACGTATTGACACCATCCGAAGCTACCCAAATGGCGTAAGTCGTGCCAGAATCCGTTCCCGATTTCATTCGAATCAGCACGACGTCCGATGAGCACCTCCGACGCCAATCACTGCCTCGACTGCGGCGCCTGCTGCGCCTTCTTTCGTGTTTCCTTCTACTGGGCCGAAGCCGAGGCCCGGGGCATTCCTGCCGACCTGACGGAGCCGATCAACCCCCGCTTCAGCTGCATGGCCGGCACCAACCAGCGTGCGCCCCGCTGCCACGCCCTGGCCGGCGAGGTCGGCCAGCGGGTCGGCTGCACGATCTACGAGCATCGCCCCGCGCCCTGCCGGGAGGTGCAGCCCGGCGACGACCAGTGCAACAAGGCCCGGGCCGGCTACGGCCTGCCGGCCATCGAGGCCTGGTGCTGGCAATCGCCCATCCCGGCCGGCCTCACCGATCCTTTGCCCCACGGCGCCGACATCCACACCCCGCCCCCGCCAGCCGACTGACACGCCCCCGCGCAAGGCACAAAAAAGCCCCCCGCCCGCCGGCTTGAACCGGCGAAGCGGGGGCTTTCTGACGTCGGCGGTCAGCCGGCGTCGACAGTCCGGGCGATCAGCGCCTTGATGGCGTCGGCGTCCACATCCATCACCTCGACGCGCTGGGGCAGCGCCTCGATGTTCTCGAGGCCGGCCGGGCGCGCCGGCTTGCGGCCCAGCGCCTCGACGATGGTCTCTTCAAACTTGGCCGGCTGGGCGGTTTCCAGCACCAGCGTGGGCACGGCCGGGTCGCGCAATTCCAGCGCCACCTTGAGGCCATCGGCGGTGTGGGTGTCGATCACGGTGGCGTACTGCTCGTCGGCCAGGCGGATCGTCGCGAGGCGGTCGGCGTGGTTGCTGCTGCCGGACACGAAGCCGTAGTCGCCGATCCTGGCAAACTCGGGCGAGGCGGACAGATCGAAGGCGCCGCCCGCGTCGACCTTGCTCCACAGGGCGCGTACGGTGTCGCCGCTGCGGCCGACCAGATCGAACACGAAGCGCTCGAAGTTGGAGGCCTTGGAGATGTCCATCGACGGGCTGGAGGTGGCGTGGGTCTCGGCGGTGTTGCGCGGGCGGTAGATGCCGGTGCGGAAGAACTCGTCGAGCACGTCGTTCTCGTTGGTGGCGAGGATCAGCTTGGCCACCGGCAGGCCCATCTGGCGGGCGATGTGGCCCGCGCAGATGTTGCCGAAGTTGCCCGACGGCACCGCGAAGGCGACCTGCTGGTCGTTGTTCTCGGTGGCGGCAAAGTAGCCCTTGAAGTAGTAGACGATCTGCGCGGCGACGCGGGCCCAGTTGATCGAATTGACGGCGCCGATCTTGTACTTGGCCTTGTAGGCGTGGTCGTTGGAGACCGCCTTCACCACGTCCTGGGCGTCGTCGAACATGCCGCGCACGGCGATGTTGAAGATGTTTTCGTCCTGCAGCGAGTACATCTGGGCGCGCTGGAAGGCGCTCATCCGGCCGTGGGGCGACAGCATGAACACGCGCACGCCGTGCTTGCCGCGCATGGCGTATTCGGCCGCCGAGCCGGTGTCGCCGGAGGTGGCGCCGAGGATGTTGATCTGCTCGCCGCGCTTTTCGAGCACGTATTCGAACAGGTTGCCCAGCAGCTGCATCGCCATGTCCTTGAAGGCGAGCGTCGGGCCGTTGGAGAGCTCCAGCAGGCCCAGCTTGCCCGGCTCCAGCCAGTGCACCGGAGTGATCTCGACGGCCTTGGCGTCGTCGCGCACGTAGCCGTAGACGTCGGCGGTGTAGGTCTTGTCGCAGATGGCCTTCAGGTCGGCGGCGGGGATGTCGTCGATGAAGCGCGACAGGATCGCGTAGGCCAGTTCGGCGTAGGAGAGCGTGCGCCACGCATCCAGATCGGCGCGGGTGACCTGCGGGTAGGACTCCGGCAGGTAGAGGCCGCCATCCGGCGCCAGGCCGCCAAGCAGGATGTCACAGAAGGATTGGGGGGCAGACTGGCCGCGGGTGGAGATATAGCGCATGGTTCTCGCCGAAATGAAAAACGAAAACCTTGGAAGATAGCACAGCCGGCGGGCCTTGACCGTGCCGGGCTCAGCGGCCCGCGGTTGAAGCTGTCGAACGGGCGCTCACGAGCCCCTTCACCAGCACACCGGCAAACAGCGCCACGCCCGCCGCCAGCAGCAGCGCCCCAGCCGCCACGCCCGCCGTCAGCAGGCCACCGCCCGTCAGAAACAGCGCCGTGCGAAGCAGGCCGAAGCGCACCAGCGCGGCCCGCAGTTGCGCCCGTGGAGGCGTCGCCGGCCCCGGGAAACGCCACACCGGCAGCAGCTGCGACAACGCGCCCGTCACCAGCGGCAGCAGGAAGAGCGCGAAGAACCCGGTCACCGCCGGCCTACCCGGCATCCCGCCCAGGCCGTGGACAAGCCCCGCCGCGATCACCGCCAGCAGGCCCAGGCCCGCACCAAACAGCGCCACCGCAGCGCCATCGTTGATGATTCGCCGGGCGCCGAGGGTCTTCAGCCAGCCCGCCAGGGTGTGAATCACCACACCAGCCAGCACCAGCGCCCCTACGGGCGCCAGCCAGTGGGCCAGCCCCGCCAGCGCGCTCGCCACCACGCCACCCATCGCCCACGGCAGCTGCTGGCGCAGGCGCAGCGCGGCTTGCGGATCGGGCATGCCGAGGGCGGTGGGCATCAGCACATGCAGCGTGCCCACCGCCGCCAGCCCGATGAAGCCGAGGGTGTTGAGGTGCAGATGCGCCAGCCGTAGCGCAGCGTAGCCCGCCGGCCACAGCAGCCCGGCGAGGATCGCCACCAGCGCCGCCAGCAGGCAGGCTAGCGAGGCCTTGTACCAGGCGAGGCCCGGGTGCGGCTTGCCGAGGCAGGCCCGGCCGCGCCGGAAAGTCCAGCCGAGCATCAGCCCGGTCGCCACCAGCCCGGCGACGATGGCCGGATGCAGCCCCCAGCCCGGCATCACGCCCGCCAGCACCGCCACCACC
>NZ_BSPX01000140.1:3534-4745 GCF_030161255.1 Zoogloea oryzae | reverse complement strand
TACGGATCCAAGTTCTTCCCTTCTGAATCAGATAGATTCATATCTGAAAGAGTTTGACAATAAGTTCTTTCAAAATGGACTATTTGTTCCTCTGTTAGGGGTGTTCCAGAAATGTCTGCAATCCAGTAAACAGCTCTACGGGCGAATGGGCCGGATTGAATTGCAAAACGGAAAGATTTGGACAAGTTATCCATTTCGTCACCACTTTGTGGAAAATCGTTCCGTATGAATATCTTAGATACCTGTGACTCGATTGGTGAAATAGTATCTCTCTCCAAAAGCACGTTTTTTTTTTGACCGACGTACAAAGAAAAGATTTGGTTGGGAAGGAATAAACTATCGAGGAATTGTCCATACGTATGATCGTAATTATTGATACGGGCCCTTGCCACAAAAAAAGGGAATCTTTTGTTACAATAGACACAGAAGTGATGTGCATGATTCAAGAATCGAAGTCGATTTGCTTTATAAAAATAAGCTATCAAGGAACTTCTATGAAATGGTTTCACGGGATTCAACCAATTGTCTCGATCGTGGGATATCATTAATTTCCTTTTTGGAGAAGTATCACGAGCATCTAATAAGAAGGGTTTCAATTTCTTCAAATCGTTCAGATCTACGGATTCTAACAACTGATTGCAGAGTTGATCATTCAGACCTTTCAATTCAGAGATGTGGATTTCGGACCTATGAATGGACCTATTCCCGATACTCAAAAATAAAAAAGGAAGTGACTTACAAAGTGGCTTGGACAAAAAGAGAAGTGACTTAGAAAGTAGCTTGGAAAGTGGCTTGGACCAAAGGCGAAGTGACTTGGACCAACAGACAAGAAGTGCATGAGGCAAAAAAGCGTATTGATCAATCGAAGATAGATTAATACGTAATTGATCAAACCCTTCTTGAAATTCATCGAACACTACTTGAAATTCATCGAACACTACTGGAAATTGATTGAACACTACTTGAAATTGATCGAACACTCCTTGAAAATGGCTCTTTTGCTCAGAAAGGAAATGTTCCAAATGCTCCTGTAAATTTTTGCTCTCATTGGACCATTTGTATGGATATGCATCAGGATTCCGATTCATGGATCTCGGGCTTCCAAGAGGATCGAACCATTTCTTCTGACTCTTTGTCAAATTCGATAAATGGATCGTATATCTCAGTATAGTGCTATGATTCAGAGTATCATTTCCTATTTGATCCCTTTG
>NZ_BSPX01000140.1:0-3470 GCF_030161255.1 Zoogloea oryzae | reverse complement strand
TATTCATTAAAAAGAATCGATTCAATACATTTCTTATGTACCTAGAGATACTAGATTGGATTTGAATCAGATTTGGGATCAATCTATATTGATTGACTACCTTCATTATCTTTTTGCTAGCAAATACCACTATTTTGGGTCTTGGATCTTCCAAATCCTTCCCGTGGGAGACCCAGCGATCAAAAGAGTCGTTCTCTTGAGAAAAAATAGGAGGGAGAACCCAGGCGTTGAATACCTCATTCAACCCAATTTTTTGATCCAATCCGTAGGAATGAATAGAAAAGGCAAATCCCTTAGGATACACCAGATCTGGCTCGGTTATTGATAGAATGAATTGATCTGCCATTTCTTGAAATCTCCCTTTTGATTCAAAATAAGATCCCGGATCTGATGAAATAGGATGAATTGAGACCGTATTTTGTAAATACATAATGGTCCTGAATAGATCTGCCATTTCTTTCTGTTCCGAGCGCCTCGAAGGGACAAAAGAAACATCTTGTTTTTGCTTCAACAATTTCTGATCTCTAGTGGACCTCTCAGTACGATTCAAACCCAGATGAAGTTCTGACCACAAAAAAGAACGAATGGATCTTCTAGGATTCCTAAAAGACTCTTCGGGATCTTCCCCAAGCAGACGATTCTTCATCCGCTTCTCACCTTCCGCGAATAGCCGGGACATTGAAGAATCTCCAGAAAGGCATTTCGGGGATCGGTCGGATTCTATCTCTGTTCGTTCCGTTTGAAGAAAGGAAGGATCCAAAAAAAGAGATCTTTCTTTTAGTTGGTCAATCCCTCTTTGATTGATCAATGTCTGATATTCCGAATCCTCATTACTGGTGGCATCCAAATGATCTCCGGATTGATCAGAAGATGCTTTCAATTGGCTATAATCCCTCTTTTTTCCGATCAGGTTCCCCCACCACCGCGAACCCCGGTTAGATTTAGCCATGCTACACTTTTGAGTTATTGGGAGAACCCAAGTACTCTCTTTCGGATCCATGAAACCACTTTCAGAGATCTTTTTCCTTTTTGGAAGATATAGCAGTGAAACACCCAATCTATTGATATTGGAAGACCCAAAGGATTCTTCCATAGAATTCATCGGTATAGGAAGAAGCCCCATCAAATACCTAGTCTTGCTTTCGACCATGTTTCGATTGTTAATACGATATATAAGGACGACGACGACAAGCAATACTACCCCTTTGATCGTGAAATTTCGATTGCGTGTTGACCTCCGTGAATCCCGCGAAAGTAGGACCCAAAAAATTCGGGGGTCAAAGAGTTTCATAAAACGTTCTTGCTCAAAAAGAATTTGAGTGATCGATCCCACTGAATGAAATTTCGTCCATGAGTCAACTAAATAGTTAGAATTCTTGATCTCTCTGAATATTTCTCTCAATTCGAGCATCCAGAATTTCCATTGATGTTTTTTCATTGTTCGGACCCTCCAGTGTCCAAAATACTCTCTAAATATTTCTCTCAATTCGAGCATCCAAAATTTCCATTGATATTGATGTTTTTTCATTGTTCGGGCCCTGTTCGGGCCCTCCAGTGTCCAAAATACGCTCTTTGTGGATGTCTTTTTATATACTAGCCAAAAAATGAATATAAGATTCTTGGCTTTTAAAAATTTTTTTTATGTACTATCCTGGGTTGTTCGAATGTTTTCCACTTCATAATTATAATTCAGGTGGGTCCTCTTCTGAAAGAAAAGAAAATGATAACAAAAACAAGAATAACCGCAGCTGCAAAGATCTTGGACTTTTTGTTCAAAGTAATATGTAAGTACCTCCAAAAATAGGTTTTATTGGGACAAAAAAATAGAAAAATATTTACATATAGTATGGTGAACGCTGGAATGGACGAGGGATGTGCCTCTCTGGTATGGTTTTGTTAACATAAATCTCCTCTCGATTGAGTAAAATGAGCCCTTTTGAAAATGTCTTTATTTATATACGTTTAATATTATATACGATCCAAAATTTTTATATTTTCTCGAAATGGGATGATCAATGAAAGCTGAACGTATGTCGTTTTTATGATTATCTATGTAAGATTTACCATTCGCCTCAATCGTTGATTCCTCTGAAATCTTTGATTTCTATCTATATAGGATGTTCTATAGGATGCTCCCCGTTACGCATCCATGGCTGAGTGGTTAAAGCGCCCAACTCATAATTGGTAAATTCGTAGGTTCAATTCCTACTGGATGCACGCTAATGGGAACGTCCAATAAGTCTATTTGACTTGGCTCTCTATCAATGGAATCTAATAATCCATACATATCGAATTGCTACGAAATATCCTATCATATTAATAATCATAATATATATAATCATAATAATATATGAACAGAGTAAAAACAATACGTATAGGGAAGAAAAGAGATTTATGGATAGAATCAAACATGCAGTATTTACAGACAAAAGTGTTCGGTTATTGGCGAACAATCAATATACTTCTAATGTCGAATCAGGATCAACTAGGACAGAAATAAAACATTGGGTCGAACTTTTCTTTGGTGTCAAGGTAATAGCTATGAATAGTCATCGACTCCCGGGAAAGGGTAGAAGAATGGGACCGATTATGGGACATACAACGCATTACAGACGTATGATCATTACGCTTCAACCGGGTTATTCTATTCCACCTCTTAGAAAGAAAAGAACTTAAATCAAAATACTTAACAACACGGCCATACATTTATACAAAACTTCTACCCCGAGCACACGCAATGGATCCGTCGACAGTCAAGTGAAATCCAATCCACGAAATAATTTGATCCATGGACAGCGTCATTGTGGTAAAGGTCGTAATGCCAGAGGAATCATTACCGTAAGGCATAGAGGGGGAGGTCATAAGCGTCTATACCGTAAAATGGATTTTCGACGGAATGAAAAAGACATATCTGGTAAAATTGTAACCATAGAATATGACCCTAATCGAAATGCATACATTTGTCTCATACACTATGGGGATGGTGAGAAGAGATATATTTTACATCCCAGAGGGGCTAGAATTGGAGATACCATTGTTTCTGGTACAGAAGTTCCTATCTCAATGGGAAATGCCCTACCTTTGAGTGCGGTTTGAACCATTGATTTACGTAATTGGAAGGAACCAATTAGGTTTACGACGAAACCTAGAAATCGATCACGGATCCAATTAGAGTACCTCTATGGGATAGACCTCTTCAGAAAACGGAAGAGTAACGGCAGCAAGTGATTGAGTTCAGTAGTTCCTCATATCCAATTATTGACTCTAGAGATATGGTAATATGGAGAAGACAAAATTGTTTGAAGCACCGACAGAACCGGAAGCGCCCCTTGTTTCAAAGAGAGGAGAACGGATTATTCACATTTCATTTGATGGTCAGAGGCGAATTGAAAGCTAAGCAGTGGTAATTCGACCCCCCGGAGAAAAATAGAGATGTCTCCTACGTTACCCGTAATATGTGGAAGTATCGA
>NZ_BSPX01000139.1:0-4831 GCF_030161255.1 Zoogloea oryzae | reverse complement strand
CGAGACCCGATCAAGGCCGATTAGAGAGAGGCAGTCTGTCTGTCCGATCCGTCGCGTGCGTGCAGTGCCAGGAAGGAGTCGCAGGTGAGCAGGAAAGGAAAACCGGCCTGGCGGCCGGGCATGGAAAAACGGTGCTTGACGGGGAAGTCCTTAGAGTCGGGTTAGCCCGAAGGGCGTAACCCGACAAGCCTTCGATTCGGCCCCCAGGTGACGATCCCCGGGAATGGGTCATGGCTCAAGGCAGGCGGCTGAGAGATGGCCTCGAGCATGGGACGTCGGGTTACGCCCGGTGGGCTAACCCGACCTACGTAACTAGAAGAAAGGAGGAAACACTTCCTCCACGTTAATGGCATTTTCGAAAAATAAAGGATCAACGGTGTACTGCCCCTCGCCCAGCCAAGCACTATGGGCGTTTGGCCCCGCTATGATTGCAGCTTGCTGGAAATATCCTTTGAGCAGGACGCCGCCGGAACAAACCGAATTGAGCCCTCGGCCAAACATCCTTGCGACCTCAATATCAGCGGTCCAAGCAAAGCCAACCTTACCCGCCCGCCATCTTCCGAGATTCTCGCCTCTGTACAATGTAAGCGCCACACCCTCGTAAGTCGGCAAAATGTGACGCAACAAGCGAACCAAGACTAGGTCATCCTCAATTTGCTCTCGAATGTGGTGACCTCCTTCAACCCAGTAGGTACTGAACTGCGCCGCAGCATCCTCACAAGGCTTCGCGTCCTTCAGGAGAGCTAGAGCAAGCGCCCTCCAAGCCCTCTTTTCGGTGATCTCTCGAAGTTCATCCAGGCGCATGGTGATGGAGTCTAAAAATCTGCTGAGAAACAAGTTCTAGAGGTGTCTCATGTTAGCGAGCGCCTATCTTCCGTTGTCATGAAGATAATTGCCGATAGTTTCAGCCCTCCTTGCAAATTTATCTACGAGATCATTTCGATAGTCAGCTTGAAAATTCGGATGATGCTCTTTCGCAAGTGCATTCATGGCCTCCCTAAAATCGTCAAATGCGATCGTTGTGCCGAGCAAGTCAAACGTGGATTTGAGGGCACGATGAAACCGCTGCTCATCAAGGGGGTGCGAAGTGTGCCAAGTATCAACCCTGAGCCAAGGAGAAAGTGCTACTTTCAGTTTTTCAATTTTCATGCGAGACATCCTTATCAATTGAAATTAGAAAATGCAAAATTTTCTTGCATCTGGCGTCGATTTTTTCAAAGTCTACTAACTGGCCGCCGCCGGACTATTACCCTCGGCCCTCTTAAGCCACCTGCGCCAGCCCTCCTCGCGATAGCATTGTTCATCCTGCAACGCCGCACCCGACCACTTACCAGATTGCTCAGCGGCGACCAGTGCAGCCTATGCCTTCCAAATTTATCGCTCGCTAGCCCCGGTGACAAGTTCTTTGTCGTGGTTGTGCTGCTCGCGTGGGGCGAGCCTTGTCTGTCGGAGGTATCGGCGGCATCGGGTGTCGGACTGAAGTCCGACCTACAGGGTGGGTGGGCTGGCGGGATGACCCGAAAACTCGTCCAGCCCCAGGGCGCGGCCTTCGGGGCCTCCGGTTTTTCCCGGTTGCCTCCAGAAAAATTGCTGGGCAGCAATTTTTAAATCCCTCGACAGGCCAGGTTAATCCGAATTTTGCAGGGGCTAAACGCAAAGCTGCAATTTATTAATCCCGAATCCACCCAGCTTTTTTCCGATTCGTTCGAGAGTCACGTCGAATCGAGAAAAATAAATTGCTCCGGGAATTAATTAATCCGATTTTTTTCGCAGCCCCGGCCCGGCGCAGCAATTTTTTAATTGCTGCGAGCAATTAATTATCTGGCTGGCGGATTCAAGCTGGCGCTTTTCGGGAAAAAGCTGCAGCGGCGCTGAATCAAGCCTGCCCGCCCGGGGATCAGGCTGGGAGGGGCCGGGGACAAGCTGGAGGGATTTCACCCAGGCCTGGAAGCTTTGGCCATTTTTCTGGCGCGTTCTGGCGTCCGGCTGCGGGTTTTTCGGGATAAATGCGGGCGGCGTGCCGAGCGTGACAGCCCTGCCGCCTGAGGTGGGCGGCGCCCTCTTCCTCGCCACCCCCAACCGGCGTAACATCCGCCCCCCGCTCTCCCCACGCCAGTCCATGAATGCCGCTCCCGCCCGCGCCTGCGGAATCGACTTCGGAACCTCCAACTCCACCGTCGGCTGGCTGCGGCCGGGCGCACAGACGCTGCTGATCCTCGAGGATGGCAAGCCCACGCTGCCGTCGGCGGTGTTCTTCAATGCCGACGAGGAATCCACCCACTTCGGGCGCGATGCGCTCGCCGAGTACCTGGAAGGCTACGAGGGCCGGCTGATGCGGGCGCTCAAGAGCCTGCTGGGCAGCAAGCTGATGGAGGGCAGCACCGAGGTGGGCGGCCGCGCCCTGCCCTTCAAGGATCTGCTGGCGAGCTTCATCGGCGAGCTCAAGCGCCGGGCCGAGGCCCAGGCGGGCCGTGGTTTCGAGCAGGCGGTGTTCGGCCGGCCGGTGTTCTTTGTGGATGGCGACCCGAGCGCCGACCAGCGCGCCGAGGACACGCTCGCCGCCATTGCCCGGCAGGTGGGGTTCAAGGAGGTGAGCTTCCAGTTCGAGCCCATCGGCGCCGCGCGGCACTACGAGGCGGGGCTGGACCGGGAGGAGCTGGTGCTGATCGCCGACATCGGCGGCGGCACGGCGGATTTCTCGCTGGTGCGCCTGTCGCCCGAGCGGGCCCGCCACGTGGATCGCAAGGACGATCTGCTGGGCAACGCCGGCCTGCACGTGGGCGGCACGGACTTCGACCGGGCCCTGTCGCTGGAATGCGTGATGCCGCTGCTGGGCTACCGGGGCCTGATGAAGAGCGGCGCCGAGGTGCCGTCCGGGCTGTTCTTCCAGCTGGCCACCTGGCACACCATCAACTTTGCCTACACCCGCCAGGCCTTTGCCGATTTCCAGCAGATCTACCGGGACGCCGCTGCCCGCCGCGAGCTCGATCGTCTGGCCCGGCTGATCGGCCAGCGGGAGGGCCACTGGCTGGCCCTGCAGGTTGAGCAGGCGAAGATCGACCTGTCCACCGCCAGCACCACCCGGCTGCATCTGGATCGGCTGGAGGCGGGCCTTGTCCATGACATCACCGCCGAGGCCTTTTCGGCCGCCACGCGCACGCTGGTGGAGCGGGTTGCGGCCACGGTGGCCGAGCTGCTGGATCAGGCCGGCGTGGCGCGGGATCAGGTGGATACGCTGTATTTCACCGGCGGGGCGAGCGGCGTGCCGCAGCTGCGGGCGCGCATCGCCGCCGAGCTGCCGGCCGCGCGCAGCGTGGAGGGGGATCTGTTTGGCAGCATCGGCGCCGGCCTCGCGGTGGAGGCGGCCCGGCGTTACGGCTGAGGCAGGGGCCCGCTCGTCCGTTCCATCACGAAATCGGCAAAGCGGCGCAGCAGACTGGTGGCGGCGTGGGTTTCGGTGACGGCCGCGGTCAGCGCGTCCGGATTGGCGCCGCCCTGGCGCAGGCGGCTCGAGAGCTGGGCGATGTAGCACTTCATCGCCACCGTGTCGAACTCCGGATGGAACTGCACGCCCCAGGCCGCCTCGCCAAAGCGGAAGGCGTGGTGGGGCTCGAAATCGCTCGACGCCAGGCACTGGGCGCCCGGCGGCAGGCGGCGGGCCGTCTGGCTGTGCACCACATGGGCGGGAAAAGTGTCGGGCAGATCGGCGAACAGCGGGTCATGCCGCGCGGCGTCGGACTTGCGGACGCAGACGGTGCCGATCTCCATGCCTTGCGGATGCCAGTCGGCCTCGCCACCCAGGGCATGGGCCAGCAGCTGGTGGCCGTAGCAGATGCCCAGCACCGGCAGCCCTTCGGCCACCCGACCGGCGAGCCAGCGGGCGGTGGCTTCGCTCCAGGCCTCGCGGTCGGTGACCATCGAGGGCGAGCCGGTGAGCACCGCGGCCGCCACCTCACCCGCCGCCGGCAGGGCCTCGCCCTTGCGTGGGTCGACCACCCGCACCGGCACATCGCCCAGCCCGGACGAAATCCAGCTTTCGAAGTCGCCCTCGCGGTTGGCGAGGACCGGGGTGTAATCGCCCAGCTTGACGATGAGCAGCGGTGGCACGGCAACAGGCTCCGGTTGATTTGGATGATTCTCGGATATCCAACGCGCGAGCACCGTTAAGTGTTGAACGGCGCTGGGTGTTAAATCGGCATCTGATGCAAAAAAGTTCAGCGCGCACGCGCCGGGCGTCGCCGAGGTGTGCGGTGAGGATGGCCTGTCGCGGCACGAACGGGCACTTCCATCCCGGATTCCGGATCACCCCCTGTAGGTCGGACTTCAGTCCGACAGCACGGCTTGAGCTGGCTGACGGTTGTCGGACTAAAGTCCGACCTACAGGATGAAGCCGTGCTGAGGGTTGGGGGCGAGGGTGACGGGGTCTTCTGCGATCCCAATTGCAGGGGCGAAGGGCCGCCCTGCAGGAAGCGGCGCTTGCACCCCGCCTTCCGGATCACCCGCCCTGTAGGTCGGACTTCAGTCCGACAGCACGGGTTAAGGTCGCCGGCGTTGGTCGGACTGAAGTCCGACCTACAGGACGAGGCCGTGCTGAGGGTTGGGGGCGAGGATGACGGGGTCTTCTGCGATCCCCCTTGCAGGGGCGAAGGGCCGCCCTGCGGGAAGCGGCGCTTGCACCCCGCCTTCCGGATCACCCGCCCTGTAGGTCGGACTTCAGTCCGACAGCACGGGTTAAGTGTAGTGGTCTAATTTCCTCGGACACCTCGATAGGTGGATCATCCACCCGTAGAGGAGAACTTGATGAAACAGAAACGCCGGGCGTTCGATGCGA
>NZ_BSPX01000138.1:0-4891 GCF_030161255.1 Zoogloea oryzae | reverse complement strand
GCGTCGGCCAGGCGGCGCAGCATGCGGGCGGCGTCGGCCTCGCGCTCGCCCCATTCGCGCAGGCGATCCCAGATGCGCATCAGGCTCTCGTGGGCGAGGTCGATCACCGTGTCGGCCTCGAGCGGCTCGCCGGCCGGCGGCATCAGGAAGGCGGCGCCGGGGGCGCGGAAGGGTTCGAGCACCTCGGCCAGCGGCGCGGCGGCGGCCTCAAAGTTGCCGGCGGTGATGGCTTCGAGCGTCGCAAAGCGGGTCGGGCGGCGGATGCCGCGGGTGTCGGTGCTGGTGTCGGTGAGCGCCCGGAAGGCTGCCGCACAGCGTAGCTGGTGGGCCGGCGGCAGGGTGGCGAAGATCTCCTCGGCGTGCTGGTTGAGGGCGTGGGCGAGGGTACCCACCGCGTCGTAGTGGCGGGCTTCGACGGGGCTGGGCTCGCCGCTGGCCTGCCAGTGGGCCCAGCAGCGGGCCAGGGCGTGCTGGAGCAGCGAGAGCTGGTCCGGGTCGTCGCCCACGTCGTTGACGAGGCGGGTGAGGAGCGTCGGCTCGATGTCGGCGCCGCACACCCGGGCCGGGCCGAGGATGGCGGCGCGGCGGTCGTCGCGGCTCATCCGCGGCACCAGGTACTGGCCGCCGTTGATGGCTTCGGGCAGGCCGGCAAAGCGCGCACAGTCGCCGAGGAAATCCGAGCGCATGGTGAGCACGATGTGGATCGGCACGTCCTCGGCGCGGGCCTGGAGCAGCAGGTTGACGAAGGCGGTGGCCGGGTCTTCGTCGGCCGGGCCGGTGTCGCCCAACTGGCGGTAGCGGAACAGCTCCTCGAACTGATCGACGATCACCAGCAGGTTGCTGCCCTCGGGCTGGCGGGCCTGCTGCCAGACTTCGACCAGCCCCCGGCGGCTCATGGCGAGGGTGGTCTCGATGAATTCGGCGAGGCTGAAGGGGCCGGCGTCCATCTCGCGATGCAGGGCGCCGGGGGAGGCGAGGGACTGGGCCAGCGCCCGGATCGGGTGGCCGCCGGGGCGGCAGCTGGCCATCCGCCAGGCGCTGCCGGCGCGGGTGAGGAGGCCCCGGTGCAGCGCCGGGCGCAGGCCGCAATTGACCAGTGACGACTTGCCGCAGCCGGAGCTGCCGATCACCGCCAGGAAGCGCCCGCGGGCGAGGGTGTCCACCATCGCGTCCACCTGGCTCTCGCGGCCGAAGAAGAGGTATTCCTCGTCCTCGCGGAAGGGGCGGATGCCGGGGTAGGGCTGGGCCGGTGCGTTCATGACGGCGCTCCCACGCCCAGCGCGGCGAAGAGCGGGGCGAGGGTGGCCTCGCTGATGCCGCCCAGGCCGTCGAGCACGTCGGGCTCGGCGAGGGCCTGGAGGACTTCCTTGTCGTCGCTGGCGGGCGCGGCAAGGAGGGTCAGGCTGGCCTTGAGGGGGCGCTCGCGGGGGCTGCCCTGGAGCTTGCGCAGGTCGTTCTGCTGGTGGAACTTCCACGCCTCGTCGCCGGCGCCGTAGTAGAGCACGATGGCGTCGCAGTCGAGGGCGAGCTGGCGGTTTGTCTCGCGCACCTGGGCGGCGTCGCCCACGAAGGCCGGCAGGCTCACCTCCAGCCCACGGGCGCGGAGCAGCTTGATGAGCGGCACGACGGCCTTGCGGTCGGCGGCGTCGCACACCAGATGCACCCGGGCGGCGCCGGCCACCGGCTGGGCGGGCGGCGGCTCGGGGGGCTTGAGGGCGGCGTGGATCGCGGACTTGGTGGTCTCCAGATCGCCGCTCACCAGATCGGCGCCGAACTGCAGCGCGGCGTCGGTCTGCAGGGCGTCGATGAAGGCCTGCTGGGCGGGCTGGGGTGAGGCGACGCCAGCCGGCAGCCAGATCACCCGGCGCAGGCCGTGGCTGCGGCTGCGGGTGGCGGCGAGCTCGTTCTGGAGCACCACCACCGACTGCTGGCGGTCGCCGTCGGGCACCCGGCCGTAGCCCGTGCCCACCAGATGCACCGACAGCATGCAGCGCTGGAGCAGCGCATCCACCGCGGCGAGGTATTCGTCCTCGTCATCCGGCAGGCGCTCGTCGGGCAGCACGGTGAAGCCGCAGCAGGCGAGCTCGCTGGCGATGCAGTCGCGGGCCTCGCGGCGGTCGCGGCTGCATTCGGCGAGATACACGGCGGGCTTGGGCGCGGGGTCGTTGGCGGCGTCTTCGGTGATCTGGGGGCGGCGCTGGAGTTCGGTGAGCTGGGCGGCCAGATCCCAGGCGAGCTTGTTGGCCTTGCGCAGGAAGGCCTGGCGCGGCTTGTCGCCGTAGGCGGGGTCGAGCTCGTGGGGGACGTGCTCCTCGTCGATCTCGTAGAAGTCGTAGCCCAGCAGGCGCCCGAGCACCGGCGGCAGCGCATCGCCGGCATCGACCGGCAGCTTGAGCACCTTGATGACGCGGGCCTTGTTGTCCACCACCAGGCTTTGCTCGGCCTCGGCGCGCTGGCAGAAGCTGCGGATTTCCTTCTTGCACCAGTCGGACTTGAGGTAGCGCGGGGTGAGGATGGAGACGAACACCGCGGTGCCGGCGAGCTGGTCGAGGATCTCGTCGGAGAAGTCGTCGTTGCCGTGGAGCTTGTCGTCGCGCCAGATGTCGGCGGGGGCGCCGAGGCGCTGGCTGAGGAGGGTCTGCAGGGTGGAGTGGAACAGGCTCACCCAGCCGGACTGATCCGCGCTGAGGGGCTGGTTGTCCAGGTGGGCGTAGCTGATGAAGATCTGCCGGGCGAACTTCATCGCGGGCCTCCGGGCAGGGGCGGCAGGGCGACGCCGGGGGGCAGGTAGCGGCCGAGCCAGGTGGCGAGGGCGTCCGGGTGCCACAGCTTCGTGCCCAGGCGGGCGAGGGTGGCGAAGGGCGCGGCGTCGGGCATCGAGTGGTAGCGGCGCAGGCGCAGATCCTGGGGCGTGCCGGTGGGGCGGCGGCCGGCGGCGCAGGCCTCGATGACCGCCAGCACGGTGGGGATGGCCAGCGGGTAGAGGGCGGCAGTCTGGTCGAGGAGGTTGCCGGCGAGGTCGATGGGCTGGTCGATGACCTGGAGGAGCGGGCCGTCGTCGATGCCCGGGGTGATCCAGTGCACGCTGCAGCCGAAGGCGCCGGCGCCATCCGTGATGGCCCTGAGCGGCGCGTGCAGGCCCGCATAGCCCGGCAGGCGGCCGGGGTGGATGTTGAGGATGCCGTGGCGCGGCACGCCGATGCTGGCGGCGTCGAAGAGGTGGCTGAAGCGGGCGACGATGATGAGATCGGGCGCGAGGGCGGCGAGGCGGGCGCGGGTGGCGGCGTCGAGGGCGGTGATGACTTCGACCGGCGTGGCGTGGCGCCGGCCGAGGGTGGCGAAGGTGGCGTCCGGGGCGAGGTCGGCCTGGCGGGCGGGCAGGGCGTCGATCAGCGGGAAGAGCAGGTCGATGGGCAGCAGGCGCTCGAGAAAGCGCAACTGGGCGAGCTCGGGCACGTTGTCTTCGGCCGGGCGGTTCTTGTCGGCCAGCCACAGGCCGACCACCTCGTGCCCGGCGAGGGCCGGCAGCACGCGGTTGGCGAAGTGGGCGCCGTGGAGATCGAGCTTGGTGCACACCAGGATGCGCATCAGCGGTCCTCCGCCTGGATGCCGACGATCTCGGCCACGTCGAGCAGCTTGAGGGGCGGGTAGCGGCCCAGCTGCAGGGCCACCGGCAGGTTGATGAGGTAGGAGAAGTTGCGCGGCAGCTCCACCGGGATGCGCGACGGCGGGGTGTGGTCGCGCAGCACGCGCAGGGCCTGGGCGGCGGTGAAGCGGCCCACGTCCTCGTACTTGTTCACCACGCCCAGCAGGGCGCGGGCGTTCTGGACCGGGTTTTCGGCGGCGGCGAAGACGGGGATGCCGAGGGCCAGCGCGCCGTCGGTGAGCTGCTCGCGGCGGCTGTTGAGGAAGGTGTCGGGGCCCTGGTAGATGAGATCCACCTTCTCCTGCCGGAAGGCGTCGAGGATGGCGGGGATCGCCCGGGCGTCCGGCGCGCCGGCGGGCGACACCGGCAGGCTGCGCTCCACCAGCGTGAAGCCGTGGGTTTTGGCCAGCGCCCGCAGGTCGTCGCGGGCGGTGATCGAGTTGGGTTCGGTTTCGTTCACGATGTAACCGACGCGCTTGAAATCCAGATAGCTGCGGGCGGCCTTGATCTGGGTTTCCATCGGCAGCAGGTAGAGCGTGCCGGTGACGTTGGCGCGGGGCTTGTCCGGCGCCTCGATGACGCCCAGCGCGACGGGGTCGGAGACGATCATGAAGACCACCGGCAGCTCGGTGATGTGGCGGCGCGGATCGGCGCCCTTCCACGAGCCGACGGTCTCCAGCGTCACCGTCGAGCCCCAGGTGACCACCAGATCGGGCTTCAGGCGGCGGACTTCCTCGACCATTGCCGGGATGCGCCGCTTGTCCTGGGCGGCGTCGCGCAGGATGAACTCGGCGGCGATGCCGTGCTGGCGGAAGTAACCCTGAAAGCCCCGGCAGGCTTCCTCGCAACCCCGGAAGAGCAGCATCGCCACCCGGTAGGGCGTGGCCTCGGCGGCGGCGGGCGTCGGCAGCAGGCTGGCAGCGACCAGCAGCAGCGGAAGCAGGCGATCGGTCAGGCGTTTCATGGAGCGGGCTCCTTCCCGTTCGACGACAGGGCGAAAACCAGGATCGCCGTGAGGACCACGGCACCGATTGCCGCCATCGTACCGCCATATGCCAAAAGCCCGAACAGGCTGCCGGCAAAGAGGGGGCCGGCCACCGCGCCAAGGCGTTCGCCGGTGCGCAGCAGCACCAGGGCGGGCGGGCCGTCGCGGCCGATCATCGACTGCAGCGCAGCGGCGCCCAGCCCGGTGCCGATGCCGAGGGTGGCGATCCCCACCACCAGCGCGCCGGGCCCCGGCATCAG
>NZ_BSPX01000137.1:0-4902 GCF_030161255.1 Zoogloea oryzae | reverse complement strand
CGTGGGCGACGCGGCGGATGCCGGCGGCGGCTGGCTCGCCGACATGGGCATCGGCCTCGCCGACGCGGCCCAGTCGGCCCGCACGGTGTCCGACCCGCTGCGCCAGGTCTCCGGCGTGCTCGACATGGGCGTCGAAGTGGCCGAAGGCGCCGTGTCCCTGCTTGCTCCCGCCGAGTGGCGCGGCCTCATCGCCGCCCTCGACCGCCTGTCCGCCGCACTGCTGGCCCTCAAGACGCCAGCCCCCCCGACCACCCCGACGACGCCTTCCACCCCCGGCGCCGCCCTTTCTGGAGGATAAGCATCATGGCCGACAACCTTCCCGCCACCACCGACGACGGTCGTGCCGACAACCCCTTCCGCACCGTCGCCATCCTGCTCGACGGCGTGCGCGTGGCCCTCGAGAGCAGCAAGCGCCAGGACCAGGCCCCCCGCTGGGTGCGCGTGGTGCGGGTGCGCGAGTTCCGCGACGACGCCATCGCCAAGGGCGTGATGAAGGCGATGGACGTGCTCACCCTGGCCGTCGCCTACCTGCAGCGCTTCACCCTCGACGCCAATGACCTGCTGATCCAGGGCGACGCCGCCAAGGCGCTGGTCGAGGTGTCGGCCGAGTTCGTCAAGACCGCCACCAGCAAGCAGTTCATCAACGCGCTGGAAGTGGCCGTGGGCCAGGACCCGAGCCCGGATTCGCCCATCCCCGACGTGGGCAACATCATGGACAAGATCGTCCAGATCGCCGACAAGGTGCCCGAGCCCGACGACCTGAAGGTGATCGGCGCGGCCCTCTACAAGCTCCTCGGCATCGAGCAGGCGCCGCTGGACGAAGCCAAGCTGGGCGCCGCCACCGAGAGCCACATCGTGCTGGAGCGCACCGGCAAGCTGCGTCTGGTGCAGTACGCCTTCGACCAGAACTTCCGGCTGCAGAACTTCGGCAAGGGCGCCAGCCAGTCGTCGCTGGACGTGAACCGCCTGGGTGCCCGCCGGCTGTGGGAAGCCACCGACGACAAGCTGCCCGCCAAGTCGGTGGGCAAGTTTGGCGAGGCGCCGGACGTGGAGACCATCTGGGAGCTGGATTTCTCCACCGACAAGAAGGGCATCGACGTGCAGGAGCTCAACAGCGTCCTCGAAGCCCTGGGCTACACCGAACCCGCGGTGGACGACCGCAAGAAGTTCAGCCCCGCGCTCACCGGGCGGCTGCGCACCTTCCAGCAGCTCAACGAGCTGCCGCTCTCCGGCGCGCTGGACAACGCCACCCTCAACCGCCTGTTCCACCTGGATTTCGACACCAAGAACCTGAAGCGCGCCAAGCGCTACAAGGCCGACGCGCTGCCCAAGGGCTTCGACCCGATGGCGAAGAAGTGAGGCCCACGCCCAGCCGGTAGCGACACGCCATGAGCGACCCGATCGACATCATCCGCGCGGTGGTCCGCGACGAGTTGCGCAGCCTGCGCCTGGGCGAGCTCGCGGTGGTGACCAGCGTCTTCCCCCACACCGGGGCGGACGACGGCAACAACCTCGAGTGCACCGTGCAGCTGCGCGAAGGCGGGCTGGAGCTGCGCAAGGTGCCCATCGCCACGCCCCACGTAGGCATGGCGAGCGCACCCCAGGTGGGCGATCTGGTGCTGCTCAACTACGTGGGCGGCGACCCGAACCGGGCGGTGGTGATCGGCCGGCTGTACTCCGAGAAGATCAACCCGCCGCTCCACAAGGAAAAGGAGTGGCACGTGTTTGCCACCGCCGACGGGGTGAGCAGCTTCGCCATCGACGCGGATGAATCCTGCATCGTCACCGCCGGCAAGACAGTGGTGACGGTGAAGAAGGATGGCAACGTGGAGGTGCTGGGCGAGGCGGACCTGACCATCGAGGCCAAGGGCAAGGTGACGATCAAATGCACCGACTTCACGCTGGATGCCTCGGGCAACGTGGATCTGGGCAAGGACGGCGCCGGCGTCATCACCGAGAAATCCCACAAGTGCTATTTCACCGGCAAGGCGCTGGTGCCCTCGGGCACCGTCAAGGCGAAAGGTTAGGCTGCCCATGCCCGCCCCCAGTCCATCCCAGATCGAATCGCCGACCAAGGGCTTCCTCAACGCCGCTGGCCTGCAGGGCGAGGACGTGCCGGGCCTCGCCGCGGCCATCGCCAACACCACCGGGCAGGCGCTCACGATGTTCCTGTCGCAAGCCATGACGATGCCCGGCATCCCGGTGGCGGCCGACCCGATCACCGGCACGGGCGCCAGCGCCGGCCCCGGCCAGCTGATGCCGCCGCCCGCCGGCGGGCCCGGCGCGTCGCAGCTCGAAGGCCTCGCCAGCGGCCAGTGCCAGGCTCAGGGCCTGCGCGGCGAAGATGCCGACGGGCTCGCCAAGGCCATCGCCGGCACCGTCGCCCAGGGCATCGCACTGTTCTGCGCTCAGAGCATGGTGATGCCTGGCATCCCGGTGGCCGGCTTCGTGAGCAGCGGGCCGGGCATGCTCCAGCCGGTGCCGCTGGCGTCGACGCTGGAAGGCATCGCCAACGGTCTGCTCAGCCAGAACGGCATCCGCGGCGAGGCGGCGCCCGATCTGGCCAAGGCCCTGGCCCAGGGCGTCGATCTGGGCCTGACGATGTTCGCCGGGCAGGTGATGGTGTCGCCGGGCATCCCCTGCCCGCCGGGCGCCAGCGCCGGCCCCGGCCGCCTGATGTGAGGACGCCCTGATGGCCATCGATCCCTTCGGCACCGACCTGCGCCTCGTCTTTGCCCGCGGCAGCGAGGGAGCCGATCTCGCCGTCGGCCTGCAGGACCTCGAAACCGTGAGCGGCGTGGAGAACCTCGTCCAGGCCCTCACCCTGCGCCTGCTGGTGGACCGGGGCGAGCTCGACGGCCTCGGCCACCCGCGCTACGGCAGCCGCATCCGCGACCTGATCGGCGAGCCCCTCGACCGGGCCAACCTCGAGCTGCTGCGCCGTTACGTGCGCCAGGAGCTCCTGCGCGACCCGCGGGTGGAGGAAGTCCTGCAGGTGCGCGTGACGCCCCACGAGCCCACCCGCGACGGGGTCGACGTGGAAGCCCGGGTGCGCGCGGTGAGCGGCCTGGAAACCAGCCTGGAGGTGCGAATCGATGGCACTTGAGCGGGTTTATCTCAAGAAGGGCTTCTCGGACGTGGTGGACGCCCTGCTCGCCGACATCGCCTCCGGGCTGGGCGGCCGGCTGGCGCTCACCGACGCCAACGAGGGCAGCGTGGTGCGCACCCTCGCCGAGGCCTTCGCCCGGGAGCTGGCGGTGTGCTACGAGCAGCTCGACAGCGTGTATCGCAACGCCTATCTGGATTCGGCCAGCGGCCCGGCCCTCGACAACGTGGTGGCCCTGCTGGGGCTGGAACGCCAGCGGGGCGGCCACCTGGAAGGCACGGCCGTGTTCAGCCGCGGCCAGCCGGCGCCGGAGGATATCCACATTCCGCTTGGCACCCTGGTGGCCGGGCGCGACGTGCCGCTCTTCGCCACCACCGCCAACGCAGTGCTCGACAAGGGCGAACGGCTGGTGGTGGTGGGCGTGCGGGCGGTGGAGCCGGGCGGGACGACGGTGAAGGCCGGCGCCCTGGCCAGCCTGCCGCGGCCCATCGCCGGCGTCGACGCGGTGAGCAACCCGGGCGATCTGGTGCTCCGCCAGCGGGAGGAGACCGACGACGAGCTGCGCGCCCGCGCCCGCCGGCTGGTGCTGTCGTCCAACACCGGCACCGTCGCCGCGCTCGAAGAAGCCGCCCGCAGCCTGGGCATCCGCGAGGTGCAGGTGATCGAGAACCCGGAAGGCCGCCCGGGCGAGGTGGAGGTGGTGCTAGGCGACCGGGACATCGCGCCCCAGCTCCTCGAAGAGGTGAAGAACCGGCTCGAGAACGTGCGCCCCGCCGGCATCGTGCTGCGCTGCGGCCCGGCCACGCCGGTGTTCGTGCAGATCACCGCCACCCTCACCCTCAACGCGGCGGTGTCGGAGCGCGAGCAGGCCGACATCCAGAAGCGCCTCACCGGCGTGCTCACCGACTACTTCGGCGCCCTCAAGGTGGGCGAGGCGGTGCGCGACGCCAAGATCCGCGCCCTGCTGCTGGGCCACGAGGCGGTGGTGGGCTGCGAGCGCACGGGCCAGCGTCCGCTGCTGGAGCCCTTCGTGTGGAAGGACGGCAGCGGGCTCGAATCCGTCGCCTACCGGGCGCTGATGGGCAACGGCGACGTGCTGGCCGGCCCCGGCGAGCGCATCGGCCTCTACCCGGAAGCCCTGCCCCTGCGCCTGAGCCTGGAGCCACCCAAGCTCGACCTGTGGGTGGACACCACCCTCACCGTGGCTGCCGGCACGCCCACCGCCGCCGGAGTGCAGGCGCGCATCACCGGCGCGATCAAGGACGTCTTCGACAAGGCCGCCGCCAAAGCCACGGCCGAAACACCGGCCAGCCTCGGCTACGCCGCGGTGCGAGAAGCCGTCACCAACATCATCCCGCCCGAGGCCATCGTGCGCCTGCGGGTGACCGTCACCCACGAGCGCGACGGGCTGGCGGAGGAGCTCGACGACGACACCGATGTGGCGAGCATCGGCGCGCGCGAACAGCCCATGCCGCGCAAGCTCACCCTGCGCGCGGAGGGCGGCGATGGCTGACCTGCGGGCGCGCCGCGAGCGCCTCCTCGCCCTCCTGCCGCGCATCTTCACCGCCCAGCCTTCGTCGAGCGCCGTGGGCGCGCTGATCGACAGCATGGCGGCCAGCCTCGGGCGGGTGGACGACACCCTCACCCGCATCCAGTACGACCGCTGGGTCGGCCTCGCCAGCGCCCAGCTGCCCACGCCCGACGAAGCCAGCGCCCTCGAAGGCCTCGGCCGCCTGCTGCAGGTGACGCGCCTGCCGCCGCGGGTCCGCCACGCCGGCTACAGCCGCAGCCCGGGC
>NZ_BSPX01000136.1:0-5190 GCF_030161255.1 Zoogloea oryzae | reverse complement strand
GCACTCGACGCTGGGCTACCTGCCGCCCACGGCCTATGAACGGAAAACCGCAGTACAGCACCCTATCGAGGTGTCCGGTATTACTTGACCACTACAGATGTCGGACTGAAGTCCGACCTACAGGACGGGATTGTCGGTTGGCGGGGGGCGCGACCCTGTAGGTCGGACTTCAGTCCGACAACCCCTGCCTGATCAATCTGCGGGGGTCGCATCCTCTCGGTTTTCCACAATAGGGCCGCCCCCAATGTGGACGTTCACAATTTTCCGCTTCTCCCCGTGCGGCGAAGATGCCGGCATGGAATCAATCGCCGGAGGAGAGGTCGTCATGGAACAACAGAAAAAGCAGCCGTTCTACAAGATCCTGTACGTACAGGTGCTGTTCGCCATCGTGTGTGGCGTGATGCTGGGTTATTTCGAGCCCAAGCTGGGGGTGGATCTGAAGCCCCTGGGTGACGGCTTCATCAAGCTGGTCAAGATGATCATCGCGCCGGTGATCTTCTGCACCGTGGTGCACGGCATCGCCGGCATGCAGGACATGAAAAAGGTCGGCCGCGTGGGCGGCAAGGCGTTGCTGTACTTCGAAGTCGTCTCGACCCTGGCCCTGGCGATCGGCCTGGTGGTGGCCAACGTGGCCCAGCCGGGCGCGGGCTTCAATGCCGACGTGACCACCCTCGACACCAAGGCCATCGGCGACTTCACCGCCAAGGCCAAGGCCCAGAGCTCCACCGAGTTCATCCTCAACATCATCCCGGCCACCTTCGTGGATGCCTTTGCCAAGGGCGACATCCTGCAGGTGCTGCTGCTGGCCATCCTGTTCGGCTTCTCGCTGGCCGCGATGGGCGACAAGGGCAAGCCGGTGTTCGACTTCGTGGAGCAGATCTCCCACGTGATGTTCGGCATCGTGAACACCGTGATGAAGCTCGCTCCGGTGGGCGCCTTCGGCGCGATGGCCTTCACCATCGGCAAGTACGGCGTCGCCTCGCTGGTGCCGATGGCCAAGCTGATGGGCGCGTTCTACCTCACCTGCTTCCTGTTCGTGGTGCTGGTGCTGGGCGCCATTGCCCGCTACACCGGCTTCTCGATCTTCAAGTTCATCCGCTACATCCGTGAAGAGCTGCTGATCGTGCTGGGCACCAGCTCCTCCGAATCCGCCCTGCCGCGCCTGATGCACAAGCTCGAGAAGCTCGGCTGTGCCCGCTCGGTGGTTGGCCTGGTGGTGCCCACCGGCTACTCCTTCAACCTGGACGGCACCAACATCTACATGACGATGGCCGCCCTGTTCATCGCCCAGGCCACCAACACCGAGCTGACCCTGACCCAGGAGCTCACCATTCTGGTGGTGGCGATGCTGACCTCGAAGGGTGCCAGCGGCATCACCGGCGCCGGCTTCATCACCCTGGCCTCGACCCTGGCGGTCGTCCCGACCATCCCGGTGGCCGGCATGGCGCTGATCCTCGGCATCGACCGTTTCATGAGCGAAGCCCGCGCCCTGACCAACTTCATCGGCAACGCGGTGGCCACCGTGGTGGTGTCCCGCTCCGAGAACGAACTGGACATGGACACGATGAACCGGACCCTCAACGGCGGCCTGCCGGAAACCCATGCCGAGCCGGTGATGGTTGCGCCGGCGGTTGCAGCATCCCGATAAGCATTTCCGGCACTTTTCGTGTAAAACCGGCCCGGCGTATGCTTGGCCGGTTTTTTAACGTCCGAGCGTGACGCATTTGGTATTCCAAGGGCGCGCATACCCTTGGCGGTCTGGCCCGTTTAATGCGAGCCTTCCGCCTGTGGAAAATTTAACAGTTTCTTGCCAGGCCCTGCCTCCGATCCGCCCCGACCCATTTCGGCATGATTCGTGACTTGAAGGCCGCGGCCCTTGACGGGCTGCGTTTCCTGCCCCTGTTCCTGGGATTCATCGGCCTCTACTACGTCCTCGACAAGGTGAGCTTCGGCCATCCTTTGTTCGGGCTGAGCATCACGCCGTGGAACCCGGCGCCGGCCCTCGGGCTGGTGCTGGTGATGCGCTTCGGCCGGATGGCCTGGGCGCCGCTGGCGATCGCCGTGCTGCTGGCCGAGATCGGCGTGCACGGTCAGCTCGTGTCGATCTGGGTTCACGTGGTGCCGGGACTGGTGCTGGCGACCGGCTACGCCCTGCTGGGCGAGGTGCTGGCCCGCCGGCTCCCCCGCGACGCGCTGCTGGACGACCGCCGCACCCTGGTGGCCTGGCTGCTGCGGGTGGGCATCGGTTCGCTGCTCATCAGCCTGGCCTATCTGCTCTCGCTGCGGGCGGCCGGGCTGCTCGCTCCCGCCGGCTGGTGGCCGGGGCTCAAGCATTTCTGGGTGGGCGACGGAGTGGGCATCGCGGTGATGATGCCGCTGCTGCTGTGGCTCACCAGCAAGCGCGGCCGTCGGCGCCTGCAGCGCACGGTGCTCAACCGCGAAAGCATCGGCTACGTGCTGCTGGGCGTGGCCACCCTGTGGCTGGCGTTTGGCGTGGGCGGGCACAGCGGCTTCAAGCTGTTCTACCTGCTCTTCCTGCCCATCGTGTGGGCGGCGGGCCGGCAGGGCATGGCCGGCGCCATCGTGTGCGCGGCGCTGCTGCAGATCGGGGTGATCGTGGCGATGCGGGTGCTCCAGTACAGCGCCGTCACGGTGGCCGAGCTGCAGATCCTCGCGATGGCGATGGCGGTGGTCGGCTTCTTCGTGGGGGCGGTGGTCAATGAACAGCGCCGCACCACCCAGGATCTGCGCCACAGCCTGCGCCTGGCGGCGGCGGGCGAGATGGCCGGCGCCCTGGCCCACGAACTGCATCACCCCCTCACCGCCCTCTCCGCTTACGCCGGCGCCTGCGAACAGCTGATCGAGCGGGGCGAGACCGGCGAGCAGCTGCACGCGGCCGTGCGTTGCGTGCTGCGCGAATCCGCCAAGGCCGGCGACGTGGTGAAGCGTCTGCAGGATTTCTTCCGCACCGGCGACCCCCAGCCGGAAGTGCTGGGTCTGGCGGCGCTGGTCGAGGCCGCCGTGGCGCCCTACCGGCTGCGCGCCGAGCAGGCCGGCATCCGCCTGCGGGTGGCGCCGATGCCCGACGTGAGCCTGATGGTCGATCGCCTGCAGATGGAGGTGGTGCTGCGCAGCCTGCTCGCCAACGCCTTCGATTCGGTGGCCGACAGCCCGCGCCAGCCGCGGCGGATCTGGATCGCCGCCTGGAAGGACGGCAGCGAGCAGATCTGCCTGCGGGTGGAGGATTCCGGCTCGGGCCTCACCTCCGAGCGGGCCACCAACATGTTCGACCCGCTGGATGGCGCGAGCAGCGTGGGCCGCGGTTTCGGGCTGGCGATCAGCCGCGCCATCGTCGCCACCCACGGCGGCCGCCTGTGGGGCGAGGTGGCCAACCACGGCATCTTCAAGATCGAGCTGCCGGTGCTGCCCGGCGACACCGCGCCGCCGTCCACCAAGCCGGTGTTCAACGAGAGCGACATCTAGCCCCGGCGGGGCTTTCCGCGTTGAACCCGTCCCGCGCCGGTTGCATACTGGCCGGGTGTGCTTATGCGGAGGATGCAGCCATGGTTCAGCGCAGCCCCGGCCGGCGGCCGGAAGACGACGAAGTCGAGGACATCCTGCCCTTCGAAGGCCTCGTGCGCTACGAGCGCCACGTGCCGATCCATCAGGTTTCCTACTACCTGTGCGGCGAGATCCAGGAACCCCAGCACTACACCGAGCTGTTCTACACCCTGCGCACGGCGGCCCAGACCGACCTGATCTACCTGCACATCAACTCCCCTGGCGGTGATTTCAACACCGGGCTGCAGATCATCAACAACATGCTGGCCTCCGAGGCCCACGTGGTCACGGTGCTGGAGGCGCGGGCCTATTCGATGGCGGCCTTCATCTTTTTGTCGGGGGACGAGCTGATCGTCCACGACAACTGCCAGCTGATGTTCCACACCTATTCGAGCAGCTTCGCCGGCAAGGGCAGCGAGCAGGCGGCCGAGGTGCATGCCCTGGGGAACTGGTTCGAGAAGGTGACGACGCGCATCTGCACGCCCTTCTTGAGCGCCAGCGACATCGCCCACATCCTTCAGGGCAGCGATTTGTGGATGGATTCCGACGAGATCCGCCGCCGCCTGGGGCGCATCAAGGCCAACAAGCCCCGGGCCGCCACCCGCAAGCCGGCGGCGCGCAAGAAGGCCGATCCGGTCGATTAAGGTCGGGCCGGCAGGTAGCGGCTCTGCACCAGCCCGTTGGCAAAGACGCGGGTGGTGTCGTGCCGGAGCGGGATGCTCGCCGCCAGCGACCCGAAGAGCGGGATGCCGGCGCCGAGGATCACCGGAATCCGGGTGAGCGTCAGGGCATCCAGGAGGCCCGCAGCCAGAAAACCCTGCACCGTGCGCCCGCCATCCACATACAGGTGCTGCCGGCCGGCGGCGCCCAGGCGGGCGACGAGTTCGGCCGGGGTGTCGGCGGAGACATGCACCTTTCCGGCGAGGGCGGGGGGCACGTCCAGCGGCCGGTAGGTGAGCACCTCGACCGGCGTGTCGCCATAGGGCCAGGCCTCAAAGCCGAGCACGGTCTCGAAGCTGTGGCGGCCCATCACCAGTCCATCCACCGATTCAAAGAACGCGGCATAGCCGTAGTCCTCGCCCGGCGAGGGTGGCGGGATCTCGAGCCAGTCGAGCCCGCCGTCGGGGCGGGCGATGAAGCCATCCAGGCTGACGGCCAGGAAGGCCGAGACACGGGGCCTGCCCATGCCGGTGTGACGCCTACGGTCGGGCCGGCAACGCCGACACGATGTCGGCGGCGAGGGCGTCCACCAGCCGCCCGTGGGCCGCGGCGAGGCCGTCCCAGCTGGGCTCGCGGACGGTTTCGGTGGCCGAGAAGCGCCGGCTCACCACGTCGTGCCCGCCCTGGCGAAGCGTCCACACGGCCTCCAGCGTGACCCGCTCGAAGCCGTCGGCGTCAAAGCGCAGCACGTCGATGGGCAGGGTCAGGTCGGGGTCGGCGATGCTCGCCTGGGGCCACGCCACGGCGCGGACGTAGGCGCTGCGGCGGGCCACTTCGACGGCTACCCGGCGGGCGATCTCGGTCTTGAGGGGCGCGGCCCAGCGGTGCTCGTCCGACACCTCGGCGCGGGCGCCGCCCTGCTGGCGGACGATGTGCAGGCGGTCAATGGCGGCGGGCACGCCCACCGGG
>NZ_BSPX01000135.1:0-5396 GCF_030161255.1 Zoogloea oryzae | reverse complement strand
GCACCACCGATGCCAGCAGCGGCCGGCGCCACCAGGGCAGATCGCGCCGGACCCGCTGCCAGGCGGCGTTGGCCGCGGCACGCTGGCGCTCGCGCAGGGCCTCGGCCTCCACATCGGCCAGCGCCGGCAACTGATCCAGCAGCCGCTCGGGCGCCTCATCCCAGCGCGGGTTGCGCAGATAGGTTTCGTAGGGGCCACGGTGGCCATACGCGTCGAGAAAGGCCTTGAAGGCGGCGGCAAAGGCCGGGTCGTCCAGCGGCTGCTCAAGCCCTCGGGCCTGTCGTGCCAGGTCCAGCAGTGCATAGCCCTGCACCGCCGTCACGCTCGGCTCGCCGCCGGCCAGGAGCCCGGCTCCGATCGCCGCGCCCTCGCCCGGAAACTGCTTCTCCATGCTGTCGAGGAGCATGGTCAGGCTGGCCCCGCCCGCGCCCTGCAGAAAATGCATCCCCTCGGCGTCGCGGGTCAGCCGCAGCACGCGGTCGAGCTGCCGGAACAGGCCTTCGCAATCGCCCGGCAGCGGCGCGCTGCGGATCTCCCGCGACAGCGCGTGCATCGACGCCACCTCTGCCAGCCCCCGGCGCCGCAGGGCCGGTGCCCGGCGCAGGTAGCGCAGCGTGTTGCCCAGATGGCGCAGGCGCTCCCGCCAGCCCGGCGGGGCGACCTCGATGCATGGCTGGTGCCCGCCCATCATCGCGTTGAAGCGCTCGGGCAGCAGCCCGATGGCGTCCCGCGCCTCCCATTGCAGGATCGACGCCTCCAGATACAGCCGCCCGTCGAACAGCCCGGCCCGCTGGGCGCCGGGCAGCAGCCGCTGGCCGGCCAGGCGCCAGCCGGGCTCCAGCAGGTCATTCACGCCCCGCCGCGAGAAGGCCCAGTCCATCGGCGACAGGGGCGCCGGCATCACCTCGCAGGTGTTGCCGCGGGTCCAGATCGCCGCTGCGTTACGCAACTGCGGATAGGTGTTGCGGGGCCGACGTGTGACCCGCCGGGCCTGGGTCAGCCAGAAGGCCGTGCCATCCCACACCCACTCCAGATCGTAGAAGGGCGCAACGAAATCGAGGGCCACCGCCGCGTCCCGCAGCAATGCGGCCAGCGCCTCGGCCTGCCCGGTGGTGAGCACGTCCGACGCCGCCTCGGCCTGCGCCACGGCAACCCGGGTGGTGCCACCTTCCGGCGTCGGCATGCTCATCGTGCCCTTGCCGCCCCGGCGCTGGGCGATCACCCGCCAGGTGTCGGTGGTGTCTTCGGCGAACACGTATTCGTCACCATCCGTCTCGCCGCCCACCAGGCTCTCGCCCAGACCCCACTGGGCATGCACGATCATCCGGTCCTCGCGGCCGGTGATCGGGTCGCAACTGAAGGCGATGCCCGACGCCCGCGCGTCCAGCAGTGGCATCACCACCACGGCCATCTCCGGCTCACCGGCGAGGCCCAGCCGCGTGCGATAGGCCGCCGCCGTCGGCGTATCCAGCGAGGCCCAAACCTCGCCCACCGCCGTCATCAGCGCCGCCACGCCCCGCACGTTGAGGCAGGAGCGGTAGATACCCGCAAACGAGGCCGCCGCCGCGTCCTCGCCCACCGCCGACGAGCGCACCGCGAGCGGCACATCCAGCCAGCCCCGGGCGACAAGTTCGGCGTGAAGGATCTGCTGCAGATCGTCGTCGTCACGCCCGCGCTGGTGGCTCCAAGCCGCCGGCAGCACGAAGAAATCCGGCACCGGCAGCCCGTAGTGCACCAGCAGCCCAAGCTGCAGGCCCTTGCCGCCGACCACCTCGGGCGCAGCGTCGGCCGCCGCCACCGCGTCGAGCGGGTACATCTCCGGCCTCACCTTCATGACCGCGCTCCCATGCCGCTACACGCCAGCTCCAGCATGCGTGTCAGCTCCACCTCCAGCGACAGACCGTCTTCGGTCAGCCAGCGCAGCAAGGTCGCCAGATGGGTGAATTGCAGGTAGCCGGCCAAGAGCGCAGCCGGGATGTCGGCGCGGAGCGTGCCGGCCGCCTGCCCCTGGGCGATCAGCTCGGTGAAGATGCGATCCATGCCGCTGCGTTCGCGCTTGTCGGTGGTGAGCTGCGGATCGGCCAGCCGAAAGCGCACATAGGGCAGCAGGTAGCCCCGCCGGCTCTCGCACCAGCGCGCCTGCAGCCGGAAGAAGCACGCCAGCCTCGCCGGCCCTGGCGCGGCCGCGGCCATCTCGGGCTGGATCTCCGGCCACACGGCGTGCAGCTCCCGGTGGAAGCGATGTCGCAGCAGCGCCTCCTTCACCGGGAAGTGCTTGTAGAGCGTGCCCTTGGCCACGTCGGCGGCATCAGCGATGCGCTCCATCGTCACCGCTTCGAAGCCTTCGGCCTCGAACAGCGCCCAGGCCGTATCGGCCAGGTGGTCGAGCTGCTGCTGCCGCTTGCGTTCGCGGCGCCCGGGTTCGGCCGGAAGGGTATCGGTCATGGCCGGCACTCCACCGCGTCCCGCATCCGCCTGCACAACCGATGAGTTTGCTCGAACATGCCCGCCTCCATAGCTAAACGATGAATAAAACTATACGTCGTTCACTATTTTTGGACAAGGCGGCTCACGCACCCAAAAAGCAAAAAGGCCCGGGCTTGCGCCAGGGCCTTTCGGATATCGGGGTGGTGGAGGGGGAAGGATTCGAACCTTCGAAGGCAGTGCCGTCAGATTTACAGTCTGATCCCTTTGACCGCTCGGGAACCCCTCCACGGGGTGCTGCAGATTAAAAATGCCAACAGGCGGACCTGCTGGCATTTTTTGAAACCGGTGGTGGACCGAATGAGGATCGAACTCACGACCTCCGCATTGCGAACGCGGCGCTCTCCCAGCTGAGCTATCGGCCCACGTAAGCCGCGCATTATAGCGGCGGTTTTTTCGGCTGAAAAGCCCCTTTTGCGCCCGGCGCCCAGGCGCTCGCAGACTTATGCGTCGATCACGTCGCCGGAGGTCCGCTTGCCACGCACCGGCGCTGGTTTCTCCATAGACACGGCCTTTCGGGCAAGGGCCGGCGTGAGGGTTCGACAGGCTTTCCCAAGCACTCGTATCGGGAGACTGAAAATCGCCCAACCCCCAATCACCTCGAAAGCTGACCCCGGATGAACACCCGGTTGCCCTGGCTCCGTCGCCTGGAAGAGCTCAAGCCATCGCAAAACGAGCTTCAGCCGGAGCCAGCCTGAACCTCAGCGGGGTAGCGTAGGCGTCTGCCTGGCGTCCACCGTGTTCAGCACGCCGGCTGCAGCCAGCAGCACCAGACGTGCGGCATGCCATTCAGCCAGCGTGCGTAGTCGCTCGTAGCGTGCCTCATTGTAGGCGCCCTGGGTGTTGAGCAACTCGGTGATGTCTCCCACACCTCGCTCGTAGCGGCGTCCGGCGCTTTCGTGGGCGGCGCGGGCGGCGTCCAGCAGTTCGTCGGCGTGGCGCAGCCCTGCCAGCGCGGCCTGGGTGCCGTCGTGGGCCTTGGCGACGTCAAATGCGGCCTGGCCCAGCGCCTGTTGCAGGCCGGCCTCGGCCTGGGCCACCTGGGCCTGCGCGCCTTTGAGCTTGTAATCCCGCGACCAGCCTTCAAACAGCGGGATCGACAGCGTCAAACCCATCGTCGCCACACGTGTGCGCAATGACGACAGGCCTTGGTTGGGATAGCCGTTGGCGTACCAGGAGCCGTTCAAATCGAGCGTCGGCAGACCTTCGGCACGCGTCGCGTCGGCGCGGGCGCGGGCGGCCTCCACCTGGGCACGGGCTGCCGCGACGGCTGGATGGTGCTGCTGCACTTCGGTCAGCCATAACGACAGTTCGCCCGGATCGTCGGGCCGCATGGTATCCAGCGTATCGGGTAGCACCAGCACGCTGGCGGCGGGCAGGCCGATGGCATGCACCAGCTCGGCCTGCGCCTGGCGTGTCTGGCCACGCGAACGCGCCAGCATCAGTTCGGCCTTTGCCAGCGCGGAGCGGGCCTGGAGCGTGTCGATTGCAGCGGCGGCACCGCGTGCCTCACGACGCAGGGCACTGGCGTGGCTGTTGCGCGCGAGGGCCACGGCCTCTTGCTGGGCACGTTCGGCGGCGCGGGCGGTCTGGGCGTCATAGTAGCGGCTGGTCAGATCGCCGAGCAGACGCTGCAGCGTGGCGTCGCGATTGGCCAGCGCAGCTTCGAGCAGGCGGTCGGCCAGCCCGAGGTTGGCGCTGCGGGCGCCGAAATCCCACACACGCCAGTTCGCCGTGGCCTGCCGCGTGGTGCCCCAGGCTGCGCTGTCGGCACCCTCCATGTCCGGGTAGCTGGTGGCGGTGCGAAGCCGGCCCAGGCCCAGGTTGACCCGTGGCAGGTAAGCCGCGCGCGCTTCGCCGACACCGGCGGCCTGCACCTGCACCGCGGCCGCGCTGGCGCGCCACTGCGGGTTCAGGCACAGCGCTGCGGCGACGGCGTCCGAGAGCGCCAGCGGCTCCGGGAGCGCGTCGGCGACCGGGCACGGCGCCGAGCCGACGGTCGCGGGAAGGAGTGCCCGCCCATCGGCCTGCGGCACGCGCAGAGGGTCGGTCAGCCTGTCGCGCAATGCGCGCAGATCGGCATTCCACGGTGCGGTGGCGTCTGCAGCGGGCGCCAGCTGCGGTGGTAATGGTGGTAGCGCCAGTTCTCGGGCCGGCGTCGCTTCCTGGCCGTAGGCGCTGCCCGGGCCAGCCAGCCCAAACAGCAATGCAGTCGCCGCCGCCCAGGCTGCGAGCCGGTGTTCAGCGCTCATGCAGACTCTCTCGGCCGTGGCGTAGCAGGGGCGACAGCACGTAGTCGATCAGCCGGCGCTCGCCGGTGACGATTTCAGCGCTGCCGCTCAGGCCCGGGCCGATCGGCGCCTCGCGGCCGTGCACCATCAGGCTGCGGCGCGCCAGAGTAAGGCGCACCGGGTAAAGCGGGCCGCGGTGCTCATCCTGTACCGCGTCGCGCGCCACCTGGCGCACGGTGGCGGGCACGCTGCCAAAGCGGGTGTAGTCGTAGGCATCCAGCTTGACCTGCGCCGGCTGGCCTTCGTGCACGAAACCGATGTCGCGGTTTTCCACCATCACTTCTAGCTCCACGTCGGCCTGGGCCGGCACGATCTGCATCAGCGGCTGCGCGGCCGGCACGATGCCGCCCACGGTGTGCGCGGCAAGCTGGTGGACGGTGCCATCCACCGGCGCCGTCACACGCAGCAGCTCTCCGTGCGACTGGGCGCGCTGCGCCTCGGCCTGCGCCGTGTCGAGCTGGCGCTGCGCCTCCAGGCGGGCGTTCTGCGTGGTCGTGCGCAGCTCGGTGACGAGGGCGGCGCGCTGGGCGCGTGCGCCAGCGAGCTGGCCTTCCAACGCCAGCCGCGCCTGCTCCTTCTCGATCCAGGCGTGCTGCGGCACGTCGCGGCTACGCGCCAGCT
>NZ_BSPX01000134.1:0-5415 GCF_030161255.1 Zoogloea oryzae | reverse complement strand
CGACGACCCGCTGGCCGCCGTCCGCCAGCCCGCCGCCACGCCGCCCGCCGGCATGGTCACCCTCGAATGGCTGCTCACCCCGCCCGCCGGCCGCTACCTGTGGCTGCGGGTGCGCCTGTCCGGCAGCCGGCGCCAGGGGCCAAGCCTGTTCGCCCTGCGCGCCACCTTCCCGCGCCCGTCGCTGCTCGATTACCTACCCGCCTACTGGCGCTCCGACCCCGCCGGCGCAGACGCCACCGAACGCGCCCTGGCGCTCTTCGAGGGCTGGATGACCGAGATGGACCAGCGCATCGACGTGCTGCCCCACCTCCTCGACCCGAACCTCGTGCCCGCCGAGGCGCTGCCCTGGCTGGGGGATTTCCTCGCCCTCGGCTTTGACGCCCGGGTGCGCGAAGGCGTGCGCCGCGAGCTGCTGCTGAACATCGCCGAGCTGTACCGCGCCCGCGGCACGTTGCCGGGGCTCGGCAAGCTGCTGTCCATCCTCGCCGAGGCGCCGGTTCAGATCATCGAAGGCTTCCGCCTGCGCCGGCCCACCGCTGCCTTCGTGGGCACCGCGCTGGTCGGCCCGGCGCTTGAGCTGGGTGGCAGCGAGAGCACCCTCGCCGCCGGCAGCCTCGAAGACTGGGAGCAGGAGCTCGCCGGCGCCCACGCCGCGCTGATGCTCCGCCGTGCGCTCGAAAACCAGCGCTGCCCGGCCGACGACCCGGACGACCCGCTGCCCGACGACGCCCTCATCGCCTTCTACCGCCGCCACGCCCACCGCTTCACGGTGATCGTGCCCCGGGCCCGCTGCGACACCCTCGCCGCCGTCCTCGACCTCGCCATCGAGCGCAACAAGCCCGCCCACACCCTCCACCGCCTGTGCTGGCTCGACGCCGGCTTCCGGGTCGGCAGCGCCAGCCTCGTCGGCATCTCGCACCTGGGGCCGGTGGACCGCGCCCAGCCGGCGGTGCTCGGCAGCGCCGTGCTATCCACTTTCACCACCCTCCACCGTGGCCGCCACGCCGAATCCGACGGCCGCTACCCGTACTTCAAACCCATGAACCCATGGGAGGCATCGCCATGAGCACCCCCACCGCCGCCAACGTCTTCGCACCCCTCGACGACCTCGACCCGGCCACGCCGGGCGATCCCTTCGTCCGCCTGCGCTACAGCTACGGGCAGCTCCTCGGGGCCGAGGATTTCACCACCGAGCAGCGCTACTTCCTGCTCCGCAGCCGCCTGCACAACGCCGCACTGCACGGCTTTGGCACGGTGTGGGGGCTTAAGGTGGGCAGCCAGGAAAGCGAAACCTCGCTCACCCTCACCTGCGAAACCGGGCTCGCCATCGACCCCCTGGGCCGCGAGGTGTACGTGCCCCAGAAGGTCTGCCTCGACATCACCGGCCTTGCCGCCACGCCCTTCTGGGGCGAACTATCGGCCCCGCCGGCCGACCCGGCAGCACCCGCCTCCGACGCCATCGACACCCGCCGCCGGGTGTACGTGGTGCTGCGCTACCGGGCCTGCCTCACCGAACAGGTGCCGGCCATCACCCAGCCCTGCTCCGGCGCCGATGCCGGCCTGTCGCCCTCCCGCGTGCAGGACGGCTACCGGCTGTGCCTGGAGGCCAAGGCCCCGGACCTCACCGGCCTGCCGATCCGCGACATCACCACCCGCGCCAATCCGGCGGGCGACCTCCGCACCCGCATCCTCGACCAGCTGATCGACCCGGACGTGCCCCCCCCGGCCCGCCTGTGGAGCGGCGCCGACGACGCGCCCCTGCTCCTTGCCGTGCTCGACCTCGAACCCGTGGGCACCCCGGTCGAGCGGGTCAAGCTCGGCGGCGCAATCGACAACAGCGTGCGCGCCCTGCTGCCGGCCGTGCAGATGGTGGCCGATCTCGCCCTCGGCATCCACCTCGAAGCCGCGGGCGACACGGCCCGCTTCCAGGCCGGCGGCCTCCATGCCCACCCGGGCGACGGTGCCGACCTGGGGCACATGCTGATCGACGTGGGCACCACCCGCCCCATCCTCGCCGCCAGCATCGCCGAACCTTCGGTCCGCGTGCTGCGCTTCGACGAGCCCACCAAGGCCTGGGTGAGCCTGCCCATCCTCGTCCAGACACCCACGGCCACCGGCCTGTCCCTCACCGTCGATGGCGGCGAGTGGGCCGCCGGCACGATCTATCAGGTCTGCCTGGCGGGCACCGGCCCGAACGCCCTCCTCGACATCGATGGCAAACCCCTCGCGGGCGCCGTTGGCGAAGTGGTGCCCCCGGGCACCGGGCGCGATGCCAGCCTGTTTGCCACCCACCCCACCACCGCCTGAGCCGGAGGCCGAGATGAGCACGAAAAAGTGGAAGAACATGGACGCCGGCCTCTTGACGATGATCGCCAAGGTCGCCCGTAACGAGGCCCTCAGCGCCGCCGACGAAGCCTCCATCGCCGATTTCCTCAAGGGCTACGCTGGCACGAGCAGCGACAGCGGCTTTGCCACCGGCCCCACCGGCGATGTACGGGGCAACAACACCCTGCGCCGCACCAACTGGTTCAACGGCCGCTACCTCACCGCCGAAGCCCTGTCGCGGCAGGACGTTTATTTTGACGCCCGCGCCCGCCTCAACGCCCAGGCCATGATGCCCGGCATCGCCTGGGGCCTCGGGCTGGCCGCCGACGGCCTCAACCAGACCGACATCGATTCCGAATCCCGCGTCGGCGGTGTCTCGCCGACGGCCGAGATCGTGCTCGCCCCGGGCCTCGCCTTCGACGCCATCGGACGCCCCATCGTCGTCTCGCAGCCCTTCTTCGTCTTCACCATCGAGCAGCTTCTGGGCGCCTATCGCAAGACGCCCCAGAAGGTGATCGGCGGCGGCAACGAATTCACCCCCTGCGTCTGCCTCGCCCCCGACCCCGCCGGCCCCACCGGCGGCAGCGCCGGGCTGCCCTCCGGCCCCTACCTGCTGATCATCCAGGCCAGCGAGAGCGAATCCGGCGGCGCCAAGGTGATGGGCGAGATCTGCGGCGGCGCGGCGTCGGCCAACTGCAAGGCCGACACCTGGCGCGGCGGTTTCGGCCTGTCGCTGGTGCGCTTCCCGGTGGATACGCCTTTCCGGCAGGATCTGCAGTCCGCCTGGGATCTGCGCGGCACCCTCTCGGCCTACTACTTCGACGTTTTCGAGCACCCCCTCTGGAAGCGCTGGGACCCGCGCTTCGGCACCGACGCCACCTTCAACGCCGATACCGGCGTGGGCCGCCACGACACCAGCGCCGTTCCCCTCGCCATGGTCTACCTGGGCGAGGATGGCAGCATCCTGTTCCTCGACCAGTGGATCCCCCGTCGCACCATCGCCAACAGCCAGGCCGACGACTGGCACCGCACCCGCTTCGGCGCCCCGCCCCGGGCCGCTGCCTGGGCGCGCATCCACCAGTTCCAGTGCATGCTGGCCGAGAGCCTCGCCCAGCGCCCGGTGGACCCGGACGGCGGCAACCTCTACACCCGCGGCTTCCGCCACATTCCCCCGATCGGCTTCCTGCCGATCCGGCCGCGGGCCGTCGACGGCGAGTTCGACACCGGCTTCGACACCATCGACAAGATGCTCGCGGCCGCCCAGGGCAGCCGCTGGCTGGTTTCGCCGCTGGTCAAGAGCGCCATCAAGCAGGCCGAGAGCTACTTCATCACCACCCGGGTGATCCCCTACGCGGTCGTCGCCCTCCACGACGACGACATCCTCGAAGACCTCAACAACGTCTTCGACAAGGACCCGATCCAGCTCTCCCGCCGCCGTGACGACACCACTGGCGGCACCACCGTACCCGGCGGCGGCACGGGTGGAGGCACCGGCGGCACAGGCGCCAACACCCACTACAGCACCCACCAGGCGTCCCTGTTCCAGGGAGGTCTCAAGCAGCAGACCGAAGCCGTGGCGCTGCCCGGCTACTTCCGCATCCTCGGCAACCTGTTCGAGATGATGGGCCTCGACGATCTCGTCAATCGCCGCACCGAGATCGTCAAGCTGGTCGTGCCCCTCCAGGGCCTCACCCGCCAGCACCCCCTGGTCGGCCGGCTGCAGGAAGACGCGCTCAATCAGGCCGAGCGCTGGGGCGTCAATCCCCTCCTCACCGCGGGCAACGCCCTCGGCCAGCTGGGCACCATCAACGACTCGACCGAAGCGCTGGCCGGGCTCATCTCGCGCGTCGGGCTCGACATGCTGCCGCGGCACTTCGTGGTCTATGTCAAGCAGCGTCTGGTGCTGCTGGATGCCCTGTTCTACCTGCTCGAGGTGCTGCAGTTCCTGATCACCTTCCTGCAGGAAGTCCGGGGCTTCACCCGAAGCGGCCAGCAGAAGGCGCTCACCACCGAAGAGCTGCGTGCCCAGTATCTGCGCCAGCCGGCCGAAAAGCGCGCCATCGTCGAAGCCCTGATGGCCCAGCCGGACGTCCAGGCCAATCTGGTCAAGGCCGCCGACATGAGCAGTTCCGGTATTGCCGTGACCACCCGCAACCAGGCCTTTCTGGCCCAGGTGCAGACAGCCGAGGCGGCCCTCGAGAACACCGTGGCCGACCCCGCCGAGCGCAAGCGCATCGCTGTCGGTCAGGTGGCCGACAACTACGCCGCCGAATACCCGGACTACCAGTTCGTACAGGTGCTCGCTGCCGTGCAACCCACCCAGACCCTGGCGGTGGTCAACAAGCTCTCGGTGACCCGCAACCTTGAGGTCACCCGCACCCTCGCCGACGATCTGGCGAAGGACGGCCCCGCCGAGTTCGCCGACGCCGGCGCCCGGCCCATCTACGCCGACCTGCGCGCCAACCTCGAGCGCCGCAAGGTGGCCGACTACGTGAGCAGCACCGACAGCCAGCTCACCGTCAAGGAGGTGCTCGACAAATCCCCCGAAGAAGCCGAGAAGCTGCTGGGCGCCGAAAGCTACGAGAAATTCCGCAGCGCCTTCCAGTCCGACCGGGCCGCCGCCGTGGCCGGAGCAGAAGCCCTCGCCAAGGGGGTGCCTGCCGAGCTGGCCGTCAAGGTGGAAACCGAGATCCAGGCCGGCAAGCCCGCCGACGCGGTGATCGAAAAGCTCCAGGCCGACACCGCCACCGCCAGCGCCAACCGGCCCATCCTCGACCAGACCGCCAACCTCCTGCGCATCACCGGCGGCCAGGCCAGCTTCCTCAAGCTGGTGAAGCGCACCTGATGGCCCGGCCAATGTGCGCACTCGCCCGGCCGCCCGAAGGAGGCGCGCATCCGCCCCCGGGGAGGTGGTCACACAGTGACCGGAGGCTTGTTTGATGACCGACGACCTCGACATCGGCCTGCTGTCCACCCGCATCTGCAGCAGCGACGCGGAGCACGCCCAGGCGCTCGCCGGGCAGGTGCGCCAGCTGGCCGACCGGGAACTCGCCCGCGCCCTCGACGGGGCCGGCGAGCGGGCCCTGGCCC
>NZ_BSPX01000133.1:0-5516 GCF_030161255.1 Zoogloea oryzae | reverse complement strand
GCCGACATCGCCGGCAACGTGAAGGGCGCCGACACCCTTTGGGCCGACAGCCACGCGGCCTCGGCCGCCACCGAGCCCGGCCTCTTCGACAGCCTGCCTGACTTCAGCCCCATCGCCGGCAACCAGACCGCCCAGTGGCTCGCCGCCAGCGGCCCCGCCGGCGCCTGGGACACCCTGCTGCGCCAGCGCCTGCACCAGCTGATGGACGCCTGGCTCGCCGGCACCGCCCTGCCGCCGCCGGCCCTGGGCAGCTCCAGCCTCATCAACCCCGGCCACCTGGCCCTGGTGGTGGTGATGGCCCTGCTGCGCCTGCGCGGTTGCCGCCTCGCCCTCGCCGCCAGCATCAACCAGACCCTCTACGGCGACCGCAAGGCCACCGAGCTCAAAGCCTTCGCCGCCGACGGCAACGTGGCGCTGGGCGTGCCGGCGCTGGCCGAGCAGATCGAAGCCGTGCTGGCCATGGAAGCCGCCCGGGGCGACGTGACCGCGACCCCGCCGTGGCCGCCGGTTGCCCTCCCGGCCCAGTGGATCCGCGACGTGCACGGCTACGGCCAGGCCATCGCCAAAATCTACGGCCGCTTCGACGACGGCCTCGCCACCGCCGGCAACGGCGCGCTGGACCAGCTCAAGGCCCGCGCCGACGACATCGAGGCCACCCTCGACACCGCCCTCGGCGGCCTCAAGCCCGGCCTCGGCATCGACGCCGCCCGCCTCAGCTTTACCGAGCAGCCCCTGTGCGGCCTGCTGGTACTGCCGGGCCTGCGCATCGACAACGCCGCGCTCACCGCCTTCCGCACCGCCGCCGGCGCCCGCTACACCGCCGATCCCGAACGCGCCGCCCTGCCCGAAGCCCGCACCGGCGACGCCCAGCCCCGCCTGCGCTTCGACGCCGAGCACCTGTACGCCGCGTGGTGCTGGGTGCGCGTGGCCGGCCGCACGCCCTGCGAGCCCGAGCGCATCGTGTGGACCCAGCGCACCGAGCCCTTCTCCATCGCCGACCCCACCGACCTCCTCGGCGCCCGCCCGGCCAGCATCCAGATGCCCGACATCCCCAAGCTGCTGCGCGACATCCCGCGCATCGCCCGGGCCCGGGCCAAGCCTTTCGCCGGCATGGCCTCGCCGCCCGGCTCCGGGGTCGTCACCGGCGCCGACATGGCCGACACCCGGCGCGATTTCGGCATCGGCATGATCTGCAACTTCGGCATCCCCATCCTGACGATCTGCGCGTTGATCCTCTTCAAGATCATCTTCACCATCCTCATCGCGCTGCCCTCGTTCAGCTGGATGCTGTTCCTCAAGTTCTGCCTGCCATTTCCCAAGAGGGGACCATGAGCACAGCCAAGCTCGGCACCGGCCTTCGCTTCCCGCTCGTCACCGGCAACGGCTTCGGCTGGGTGTCGGGCGCCGACGCGGTGGAGCAGTCCATCCGCACCATCCTCCTCACCGAACCCGGCGAGCGCATCGCCCGCCCCAATTTCGGCGTCGGACTGCGGCGATACCTGTTTGCGCCCAACAGCCTCGAACTGCGCACCCAGATCCGCGCCGCCGTCACCGACGCCCTGGCCCGGGACGAGGCGCGCATCCGCGTCGAGTCCGTCGCGGTCAACACCGACCCGCGGGAAGCCACCGTCCTGCGCATCGCCATCCGCTACGAGATCCTCGGCGAACCCGGCGTGCAGAACCTCGTCTTCCCCTTCTACCTGAACGGGGGTAGCTGAGATGAAACAACGCCCCCCGAAGCGCCTGCGGCGCCTCCCCCCACTGGGGGGCAGGCCGGCCGCTCCGGAGCGGCCGAGCGCGGCCGGCCCGTGGCCCGTCTCATGCGCCGGGGGTGATGCGCCGCGCAATGGAGAACTGACATGAAACAGCCCAACACCCGCGGCCTTTGTGCGCTCAGCGGCGCACCTCGCCGCTTCTCCACTGCAGGGCGGTGCTGAAATGGCCATCCTTCCTCCCCGCCTGGACGACCGCGCCTTCGACGATCTGCGCGCCGAACTGGTCCGCCGCATCCCCACCCACGCGCCGGAATGGACCGACCACAACGCCTCCGATCCCGGCATCGCGCTCATCGAACTCTTCGCCGCCCTCGGCGACAACGTGCTGTACCGGCTCAACCGGGTACCCGAAGCGGCGCGGCTGGAATTCCTGCGCCTGCTGGCGATTCCGCCCAAACCGGCCCGGGCCGCCCAGGCCATGGTGAGGCTGGAGGCCCGCCGGAGTCCGGCCCCCGTGCCAGTGGATTTCGCCGTCGGCAGCCCGACCCTCGAATTCACCGCCGGCGACATCCACTTCCAGGCCCTCGACGAAATCACCGTGCTGCCGATCGAGCTCTCCGCCTGGATCAAGCAGCCCTATTCGGGCCCGATCCTCGCCGGCGGCATCGAGAACGTCAGCACCCTGCTCGTCGACCACCTGGGCAGCGCGCCGTCCCTCGCCCAGTACCGGCCCTTCCCGCTGGAGGCGCCCAAGGGTGGCCGGCTGCCGGCGCCCGTCTCGTCCGGCGCAAGCCTCGACGGGCGCATCTGGCTGTGCCTTGCCGCTCCCGAAGCCACCTGGGCCGACGCCCTCAAGGCCGCCGGCAATGATGCCGCCGCTGCCCGCACCAATCTGCGTCGCGGGCTCTCCGGGCAGGTGCTCAATCTGGGCGCCCGCACCGACGATGCCCTGTGCGGCAGCACCGACCACCACCGCTGCCCCGACGCCGGCACCGACCCCGAGCGCTGGCCCCTGCGCTGGGAGATCTCCACCGGCGGCTTCACCGGCGCCAGCGCCCAGGTGGACCGGGTGCGCTACCAGCGCCTCGCCGTGGTGGCCGACACCACCGACAACCTGGGCCGCCGCGGCACGATCCGCCTGCGCCTGCCCGACGCCAAGGCCGGCGCCGAACCCTTCGGCGACTGGACCGCCGCCAGCTTCACCCCGGCCGACCCGGATCTGCTGGGCATCGGCGAGCTTCCCCCGCGCATCGACAACGACAAGCTCGCCCAGCGCGTGCTCGGCTGGATCCGCGTCAGCCGCGCCGATGCCACCCACCCGCCCATCCGCCTGCGCTGGATCGACGCCAACGTGGTGCGCACCGAGCAGGCCATCACCGCCGCGGCCGAGCTCCTGGGCTACGGCGACGGCCGCACCGGCCAGCGCCACACCCTGTCGCGCACCCCGGTCATCCCGGGCAGCCAGCAGGTGCAGGTGTTCGGCCCCCTGGGCTGGGAGAACTGGCAGGTCGTGGACAACCTCGCCCTCGCCGGCCCGGACGACCCCTTCTACACGCTCGATCCTTCCGACGGCAGCATCACCTTCGGCGACGGCATCCACGGACGCATCCCCCTGCCCGGCGAGGCGATCCGCTGCCTCACCTACAAGTACGGCGGCGGCGTGCGCGGCAACGTGGGCGCCGAGCGCATCAACCGGGTGTTCCGCGCCGCACCGCCAGCCGCCCTCGCCCTGAAGGCCACCAACCCGCTGCCCGCCGAGTTCGGCACCGACGCCGAAACCCTGCCCGAGGCCAGCGCCCGCATCCCCGAAGCCCTGCGCCACAACGACCGCGCGGTGGCCACCGACGACTTCGCCGCCCTGGCCCTCGAAACCCCCGCCGTGCAGGTAGGCCGCGCCCAGGTGCTGCCCCGCCACAAGCCCCACGAGCGGGTGGACGGCGTGCCCGGCGTGGTCACCCTGATCGTGCTGCCCGCCTACGACCCGATGCAGCCCGACCAGCCCACGCCCGACAAGGAGATGCTGCGCCGCGTCTGCGCCTGGCTCGAGCCGCGCCGTCTCGTGACCACCGAGCTCTACGTCACCCCGCCGCAATACGTGCGCCTGTCGTGCTCGGTGGCCGTCGAACCCGATGCCGGCGCCGGCGAGGAAACCCTGCGCCGCCATATCGAACTCGCCCTGCGCCAGCACCTCGCCCCACTGCCGCCCTACGGCCCCGACGGCAAGGGCTGGCCCTTCGGCCGCGACGTGCGCGACCGGGACATCGAGGCCGCCACCCTGCGCGTGCAGGGCGTACGGCTGGTGAACGAGGTGCTGGTGGTCGGCGAAGAGATCAGCCGCACCGGCGTGCGCACCGCCGTCGAAGAAACCGTCGCCCTGCTGCCCTGGCAGCTGCCGGTGCTGCTGGAGGTGAAGGTCACCATCGGCGCCGACGCCACCGCCGAGCCCCTGCCGCCGCTGGATACCGAGGCCGACCCCACGCCCGTCGCCAGCATGCCGGTGCCCGTGGGCAAGGAGGAATGCTGATGAACGCCCGCCGCACCGCGCCCTTCGCCGCCCGGTGCCCGGCATCGGAGACGCTGCCATGACCGGCCCGCGCTTCGCCCACCTCACCGGTCGCCCCATGTGGGAACGCTGCGACCACGCCGGCACGCGCATCGAAGGCACGCCCGCCGCGGTAGTGCTCGCCCCCAAGGGCGCCACCATCGACGGCAGCACACCCCCCAGCCCGGCCGACTACGCCGCCTGGCTTACCCGCCTGGGCAGCGCGGTGGTGCTGGCCTGCCCGCCGGACCAATGCACCGACGCCCACGTGGTGCTGGCCGAGCCCGGCAAGCCGCTATCCATCCTCACGCCCGCCGGCTGGCTGCCCATGCCGATGCCCCGGCCAGCGCCCTCAGCCACGCCCACGCCGGGGCTGGATTTCACCCCGGTCGCGCCGCCGCCCGTGCCCGCCGCGCCCGACGCCATCGCCCTCGATCCGCTGGGCCGCTGCTGGCTGCTCGACCGCATCGGGCGCCGCCTGCTGTTGCTGGCGCCGGATTTCCGCGTGCAGGCGGTGGTGCCCATCCCCCACGACATCAAGCCCAACGGCTTTGCCTGCAGCGCCTACGGGCTGGTGGTGAGCGATCTCGCCAGCCCGCGGCTGGTGGTGCAGCCCTGGGGCGGCAGCTGGCGGGGCTATGCGCCGCCGGATCTTGCCGACCGGCGCATCGTCGCCCTCACCGCCGATCCGGCCTGGCCCGAGGCCATCGCCCTCGTCGAAGGCGGCCCCGAGCGCTGGCAACTGCTGCGCGTCGGCCCAGCCGGTGCGGTGCTCCACACCCTGCCCATGGCCACCGCGCCGCTGCAGTTCATCCTCACCGCCGCCGACCGCCTGCTGGTGGGCGAAGTCTCCCACCGCCCCGGCGATCCGCTGCCCTATCTCTTCCGCGAATACACCCTGGCCGCCGACAGCGTCGAAGCCGAGCGGGGCTTTGCGGTGCGCAGCTTCGACGGCCGCGCCCTGTGGCTCGAGCGCGACGGAGGCGGCACCTGCGTGATGGCCAGCACCGCCGCCGGCGCCCGCGCCCTCTACGCCCGCGAGGCCGAGCTCGATGGCAGCGGCGTGGTCGAAACCTGGGCGCTGGATTCCGGCATTTTCGGCTGCCGCTGGCACCGGCTCTTCCTCGACCTGTGCCTGCCCGCCGACTGCACGGTGAGCATCGAGGCCAAGACCGCCGACGACCTGCCGCCCTTCGAGATCCGCCGCGCCGCCCGCCTGCCCGCCGACCGGGCCGGCGACGTGCGCCCAGCCGCCATCG
>NZ_BSPX01000132.1:0-5559 GCF_030161255.1 Zoogloea oryzae | reverse complement strand
GCCGCCGCCCACGTCGGCCAGCAACGCCCGCCACAGGCTGGCCTGCCAGCGCTGCTCGTCGGGCAGCGGCACGCGATCGCCGCCGGCGCGGATCAGCACATCGTCGCCGGCCGCCCACGCGGCCAGCCAGTCAGCGCGATACACCTGATACTGGTCGAACAGATCCGCCAGCCGCTCGGCCAGCTGGAAGCGCTTGCGCAGGTCAGCGTCGGACGCCAGGAAGCGCCGCAGCGGCGCGTAAGCCGCCTCGCCCATCACGTCGGGCAGAAGGCGCATCAGCCGCCACATGAGCAGCGGCTTGTCGAAGGGCGAGACTTCCGGCACCGCGTCGCGGCCCAGCACGGCCCGGTACACCTGCCACAGAAAGCGCGACGGCAGCGACATGTCGAGCCCTGCGGCAATCCCGCAGCCGCCACCCACGCTGTCCTCGGCCGGATCTTCGGCCAGCGCCAGGCGCAGCCACTGGGCGATGCCGTTGCTATGCACCAGCAGGGTCTCGGTTTCCAGCGGGGCGAGCGGATAGCGCCGGATCCACGCGACCAGCAGGTCGCGCAGGGCTTCGGGGCGATTGCCGTGAACCAGCATCAGCCCGGGTGGCAGCGGTGTGAAATGCAAGGTGAACTCCCGTCAGGACGCGGCGGATTGTAGGGCCTGGGCGATGCGCCGGAAAGCCGCGTCTGCCGTGCGTTGCCGCCACCACCGACAAAACCCGCCGAAGCCGGAACCATGCCCGCCCGCTTGAGCTACGCTATGAAGATGGAAACCCACCCGGGAGCCCCGCCATGACCAACCCCATCGAGCGCGCCCGCCGCGCCATCGCCGAAGCCCTGCGCACCCACCCCGCCACCCTCAGCCTGCGCGGCGACGGGCTGACCGAACTGCCCGACGAACTCTGGTTGCTGGTCGACCTGGAATGGCTCGACCTGGGCGACAACCAGCTCACCCGACTCGACCCGCGCATCGCCCACCTCAAGGCACTGCGCTATCTGGACGTCAGCGGCAACCAGCTGGTGGATGTGGACATCCTCGCCCAACTCCCGAATCTGGCCGAACTCCGCGTCGCCGGCAATCCGCTGCACAAGCTTCCGCCCACGCTGGCCACGCTCCGGCCGACCATCGACCAGCCAGACCGACATCTGAACTTCGACGCGTTCCGGACCGATCGGGGGTTTGGGTTTTCCGATGGCAAGCCGGACTTCGGTCTCCATTCCCGCTCCACAGGTGGCGGCGACGAGTTGCTGGGCGGCCATCCTTCCACACCGGGCGTGCATCACCACGAGACGAGCTTCAAGCACGCCAAACCACCCGCGCGCAGTTTCGAGATGCCGACCTTCGAGATCCCCACCGCCGGCGCCGAACCACCCGAACCGCCTCCACCGCCCGCCCCGGCACCTCCGGCCACGCCTGCCCTGCCCGCCGCCGACCGCAGCGCCGAACCCGCTCCGCCGCCCAACGCCGAAGCGGTGGATGCCGCAGTGTTCTGCCCGCCCACGGTGGCGCGGGAAAGCAGCTTCCTCGTCCAGTGCTTCCTGTATCCGCCAGATGCGTCAGCCGCCGTGGACGCCCAGGCCAAGCAGGCCGACGACACCGCCACCCGACGCGGCAGCTATTCCCTGCCGCTCGACATCCCCCGCGGCGCGCGGATCGACCTGCATCTCGAGATGCCCGGCCTCACCGTGGTCGAGCCCGACGCCTTCGTCACCTGGCGGGGGCGGATCACGCCGGTGCAGTTCGACGTGACGGTGCCCGCCGACGCGCCGGGCGCCAGCGCCATCGGCCGCATCCGTTTTGCCGTGGACGGCATGCCCGCCGGGTCCCTGCGCTTTCAGGTGGGCCTCGCCCCGGCCGGCACGCCGGCAGAGGACGCCGATGCCCGCGAAGTCCGGGCCCGGCGCTACCGACGGGCCTTCATCTCCTATTCGTCGAAGGATCGCGCCGAGGTGCTCAAGCGCGTGCAGGGCTTCCAGCGGGCCGGGATCACCGTCTTCCAGGACGTGCTGAGCCTGGAGCCCGGCGAGCGCTGGGAGAAAGCCCTGTACCGGGAGATCGACAACTGCGACGTGCTCTACCTGTTCTGGTCCAGCGCGGCCGCGCAATCCGAGTGGGTGCAGAAGGAGATCGACTACGCCCTGGCCCGCAAGGCCGGCCAGGACGACAACCCGCCGGACATCCAGCCCGTGCCCATCGAAGGCCCGCCGATTCCGCGCCCGCCCGAAGCCCTGAAGGCGCTGCATTTCAACGACGCGCTGCTGGCCCAGATCGTCGTGGCGTCGGCGCCCAAGCCCTAGCGGCGGGGATCAGTCCGCCAGCGGCAGCCACATCTCGAAGACGTTCTGCCCGTCTTCGACGCGGGCCGTCACGTCACCCCCGTGGGCGCGCAGGATCGAGCGGGTGATCGCCAGCCCCAGCCCGGCGCCCTCGCCCCCGTGGCGGCGGGCGGCGTCGGCCTGATAGAAGCGGTCGAAGAGGCGCGGCAGGTGCTCCGCGGGGATCGGCTCGCCGGTGTTGGCGATGGCAAGGCGTACCCCGGGCCGGCCGGATTCATCCACTGCCGGCGCCACGGTGGCCGTCACCGTGCCGCCTTCCGGCGTGTGGCGCAGGGCGTTGGAGAGCAGGTTGCCGATGGCCCGGCGCAGCATCAGGCGGTCGCCTGCCACATCGGCCCGGCCCGAGAGGCGCAGGGTGACGCCGTTATCCTCGGCCACCGCGCCGTAGAACTCGAACAGCGCCGACACCTCGTCGGCCAGCGGAAAGCGCGCCAGCCCCGGCACGATCAGCCCGTTCTCGGCCTTGGCGAGGAACAGCATGTCGCCGATCATGCGCGACAGCCGATCGAACTCCTCGGCGTTGGATTCGAGCACCTCCCGATAGGCGTCGGCGTCCCGGGCGCGGGTCAGCGCCACCTGGGTCTGGGTCATCAGGTTGCTCACCGGGGTGCGCAGCTCGTGGGCCAGATCGGACGAAAAATCCGACAGCCGCCGGAAAGATTCCTCCAGCCGCGCCAGCATGTCGTTGAGGGAATCGGCCAGCTCGGCGAGCTCGGCCGGCACGGTGTCGGCGGGCAGGCGGTGGTCGAGGCGCTGGGCGCTCACCTCGCCGGCCCGGTGGCCCATCGCCCGCAGCGGCGCCAGCCCCCGGCGGGCGGCAAACCAGCCCAGCAACCCGGTGGCCAGCGACGCCCCCAGCACCACCCACCACAGGGTGTGCATGAACGAATCCATGAAGCTGCGGTGATGGGCGATGTCTGTGGCGACGCCCACCCGCAGCGTCGGTGCGTCGGGGATGCCCGTGGCCACCGGCGCCACCAGGCCCCGGTACGCCGCGCCCTCGTCCTCCCACACCTGGGGCAGGCCGTTTGCCGGCCCGCTGCCCAGCCGCGTCGCCGGAAACGCCGCGCCGTGGCCGGCGCTGTGGATCACGCCGTCTGGCCCGAGCACCGCGATGGTGATGCCGTGGTGACCGACCAGCGAATCCTCCAGCGGGCGCAGCGCGCCTTCGAGTTCGGCCGCCGAGTGCAGCTTGTCGAGCAGGCGCCCCACCTGTACCAGCCGGCCGTTCAGCTCGGCCATGTCCTGCTCTTCAAAGTGATGCTCCACCGAACCGGCGACGATCCAGCCCAGCACCAGCAGCACCACCGTCGATGCGGCCGCGAACAGCAGCGTGAGCCGCGCGGTGAGCGAGGTGCGCCGGCCGCTCACGGGCATGGGGGCGCCTCCAGCACATAGCCCATGCCGCGCACGGTGCGGATCAGCTTGGGCTCGAAGTCGTCGTCGATCTTGGCGCGCAGGCGGCGCACGGCCACCTCCACCACGTTGGTGTCGCTGTCGAAGTTCATGTCCCACACCTGCGAGGCGATCAGCGAGCGGGGCAGCACCTCGCCCTGGCGGCGCAGCAGCAGCTCCAGCAGCGCGAACTCCTTGGCGGTCAGGTCGATCCGCCGGCCGGCGCGGGTCACCCGGCGGCGCAGCAGGTCGAGCTCCAGATCGGCCACCTGCAGGGCGTCGAGCTCCTTGGTCTTGGTGCCCCGGCGGAGCAGCGTGCGCACCCGGGCCAGCAGCTCGGCAAAGGCGAAGGGCTTCACCAGATAGTCGTCGGCGCCCAGCTCCAACCCCTTCACCCGGTCGTCCACGCTGTCGCGGGCGGTGAGGAAGAGCACCGGCGTCTCGCGTCCGGCCTTGCGCAGGGTTTCCAGCACCTGCCAGCCGTCGAGGCCTGGCAGCATCACGTCGAGCACGATCAGGTCGTAGGCCTCGGCCAGGCCCAGGTGAAGCCCGTCCAGGCCGTCGACGGCGAGATCCACGGTGAAACCGGCCTCCGCCAGCCCCCGCTTCGTATAGGCGCCAGTTTTAGGTTCGTCCTCAACGATCAGAATCTTCAATACCTTCTCCTCGGATGGCTGCCAGTCTGCCGTGGACCGCCGCGCCTGGCCGAAGATTACAGAGATGTAATCTTGGGGTCAGCTTCCTGTCGGGCTCGACTTGCCACAATCGGCCAAAGCCCTTCAAGGAACCGCCATGAAAGCCCTGCTCGCCGCCCTCGCCATCCTCGCCGCCACCCCCGCTTTTGCCGCCGACAAGCACGCCGGCCACAATCACGCCGCTCCCGCCGCCGCAGCGCTGGTGGACGGCACCGTCAAGAAGGTCGACAAGCCCGCCGGCAAGCTCACCCTCTCCCACGGCCCGCTGCCCAACGGCATGCCGGCGATGACCATGGCCTTCGGTGTCAAGAACCCCGCGTGGCTCGACCAGCTCAAGGCCGGCGACAAGATCCGCTTCGGGATGGAAGACACCGGTGGCGTGCTCACCGTCACCCGCATCGAGCGCCCCTGAGCCCCCTGAGCCCCAAGGCGCCGCCGCCATGATCCGCCACCTCGCTCCCGCGCTGCTGCTGGCGCTGGCCGCCACCGCCCAGGCCCAGACGCCCGGCGCCAGCCTCGAATCGCTCCTCGACTACGCCCGCAGCCGCAACCCGGAATACGCCGCGATGCGCTACGAGGCCGAAGCCGCCGCCGAGCGCATCGTCCCGGCCGGCGCGCTGCCCGACCCGAAGTTCCGCACCGAGCTGCGCGACATCACCCGCATGGGCGAGCAGAACCCCTCGGTGCTGCCGGCGCGGGTGGGCAGCACCCGCTACCTGCTGATGCAGGATGTACCCTGGCTCGGCAAGCGCGAGCTGAAGCGCGAGATCGCCGAGCTCGACGCCCGGGCCGCCGACGGCCGGGCCACCGGCACCTGGGCCGAGCTTTCCGCGCGCATCAAAACGGCCTACGCCCAGTACCAGTACATCCACCACAACGCGGCGCTCACCCGCGAGCTGCTCGATCTGTCCACCCGCCTCGAGAAGGTCGCCCAGGCCCGCTACGCCGGCGGCCTCGCCGCCCAGCAGGACGTGATCCGCGCCCAGATCGAACAGACCGGGATGCGCACCGAGCTCCTCGCCCTCGACAACGAGGACCGCCAGGCACGCGCCCGCGTGAACACCCTGCTCGCCCGCCCCGCCAGCGCGCCGCTGGAGGCGCCCACCAGCCTGCGCCCGCTGCCGCCGGCGGGCGCGCTGGAT
>NZ_BSPX01000131.1:0-5563 GCF_030161255.1 Zoogloea oryzae | reverse complement strand
GACGAGCCTGTCGCCCTTGTCACCGGTGGGCAGCGGCGGCGGTGTCGAACTGCCCTCGACGGGCGGCTGTGGTTCGGGTTCGGCCGGCGCCGCGGCGCGCACCACGTCGGGCGGGGCATCGCGGCCGGGCTCGGGCAGCGGCGTCACCTGGGCCGGCGCAATCGGCTTGGTGGGCACCACCACCGCCTCGGGCTGAGGCGGCCGGGAAAGGTGATCAAAAACCGCCAGGCCGCCCAGGAGGACGGCAATCAGCCCCCCTGCGACGCCCGCGCGTACCCACAGCTGCCGGCGGGGATCTTCGTCCTCGTCATCGTCCGGCACATCCGGTCTGTCCGTCATGCTCCCCCCTCGGCCCGCGCCAGCGCGCAGACCAGTTCGGCTTCTGCCACCGAGATACCACAGTGCTCCGCAATCTGGCTTGCGGGAATGCCGCGCCCGGCCAGCAGCATGGCTTCGGAGTGCTGCGGCGACTCCGGCCGCACATACTGGGCTTGCGGCTGGGCCTGGGCCCGATCATGGGCCAACTGCATTTCATTGAGATCAAGGCGCAGGGCCACCAGCTCGCTACGCAGGAAATCCTGTTCGGTGCGCAGCTGGGCTACATCCCGACGCAGCTGCTGGATCTCGAGTTCGTTGAGGGTCTCCTGGGGCACTTCGAGCGGGTTGTGCGGCGCCATCGGGGCGGGCGCCGGCACGGCCGCAACGTCGGCCACCACCGTCTGGGGCGAGCGGCCGGGGGCTTCCGCGGTGCTGGCGGCCTTGCCCGGCAGGGCCAGACGGAACAGGATGATCGCCAGATAGATGGAGAGCACGGCGACCAGCGCCCAGACACCCTCCCGCAGACCTACATCGATCATCGGCCCGGCTCCCTGGCTGCGGCGCCGCATTCTTTTGACTGAAACCTTTGGCTGACGATGATCGTTCCCCTGGAAACTGGCGCTTGTACGACATGAATTTGACGCTGCGATAATAGCCGCGCGCCTCTTCAGCCACAATGCGACTTCTTCGTCTGTGCGCGTCTTTTCATCATGTTCCTCCTCAAAAAGCTGATCGCCCTGCTTCTGATGCCTCCGCTGGCCCCGCTGATCCTGATCTGCGGCGGCCTGCTGCTGCTTCGCTGGCGTCCGCGCGCAGGCCGCGTGCTGGCCTGGAGCGGCCTCGCCGTGGCCCTGCTGGTGACGATGCCCCCGGCGGTGGACGCCCTCCTCGGCGGCCTCGAAGACATCCCGGTGCTGCAGCCGGCGCAACTGGCCGACGCGGAGGCGATCGTGATCCTGGGCGGCGGCGCGCGCACCAACGCGCCGGAATTCGGCGGCCAGACGGTCAATCGCCTCACCCTCGAACGGGTGCGCTACGGCGCCCGCCTGGCCCGTCAGTCGGGCCTGCCGGTGCTGGTGAGCGGCGGCGCGCCAAGCGGCAGCCAGCCCGAGGCCGAGCTGATGAAGACCGCGCTGGAAGAAGATTTCCGGCTGCCCGTGAAGTGGGTGGAAGCCGCCTCGCTGGACACCCGCGACAATGCCCGGATGAGCGCCGCGCTGCTGCACACCGAGGGCGTGAAACGGGTGGTGCTGGTGACCCACGCCGCCCACATGCGCCGCTCGGTGGAAGCCTTCGAGGCGGCCGGACTGGCGGTGATCCCCGCGCCGACCGGCTTCTTCCGCCGCGGCCCGGCGGACGACACCCTGCCCCGCCTGCCCAACATGAACTCGACCTACGCCGGCACCTACGCCATCCACGAGTGGCTGGGCCTGCTGGCCTACCGCCTGAGCCGCTGAACCCGATCCGCAACCCTGCCCGCCCCATGCACGACGACACCCGCCCCAACGACGACGCCTGCCGGCAATGCAGGTTCTTCATGGCTGCCGAGAGCACCCTCGGCACCTGCCATCGCTACCCACCGGCCTTCGCTGGCGCCCAGTCACCCCGCGAGGATCACCACTGGCGTTTTCCGATCGTCAGCGGGCTGGCCTGGTGTGGCGAGTTCAGGCCACGGCACTGAGGCGCCTCAGCGGCTGAAGCTGGCCTTGCGCTTGCCCAGGAAGGCGTTGATGCCTTCGTCGAAATCCGGCCGGGCCGAACAGCGGGCAAAGGCTTCGGCCTCCAGCAGCAGCTGGGTGTCGAGGCTCTGGTCGGGCGACTGGTTGAGCAGGCGCTTCATCTCGGCGTAGGTCTCCCGCGGGCCGTTCAGGATGCGACGCACCAGCGCGGCCACCGCGTCATCCAGCTCGGGCAGCGGCACGACCCGGTTCACCACGCCCAGGCGCTGGGCTTCGGTGGCGTCGAAGCGGTCGGCCATCAGCAGCAACTCGAAGGCCTTGTGGCGCCCGACGATACGCGGCAGGAACCACGACACCCCGCCATCGCCCGACAGGGCAATGCTGGCGTAGGCGGTGGTGAAATAGGCGTTGTCGGCCGCCACCACCATGTCGCAGCCCAGCGCCAGCGACAGGCCAAAGCCCGCGCAGGCGCCATGCACGCGGCCGATCACCGGCACGCGCAGTTCGGCCAGGGCCTCGACGCTGCGGTTGATGTGCTGCTCGATGGTCGCCCGGAAGCTGGCGATCCGGCTCTCCGGCGACAGGTGCAGCTGGCCGGCAAAATCCTTGAGATCACCGCCGGCCATGAAGTGGTCGCCGGCGCCCTGGATCACCACCACCCGCAGGTCGTCCCGATGGGCGAGCTGGGCAGTCACGTCGGACAGGGCGTGCATCATGTCGAAGGACAACGCATTGAGCGCCTTCGGCCGGTTGAGGGTCAGCGTCGCGACGCCGTTGGCCACATCGAGCAGGATGGGAGATGTCATGGAAAGCGGTTCCTGTGGTTCATGGTTCGACAAGCGCCATTTTGACCGCTAAGCCCGGGCGGCGGAAGCAGACCGAGACCGCGCGCCCGGGTGGTGCCTTCGTCAGAACCGCAGCCCCGCCGAGAGGCTCACGAAATCCCGGTCCCGGGCGTTGTTGCAGGTGCCGCAAAAGGTGTTCGTCCATCCCAGTTCGGCCACGTAGCGCAGGCCCTCGTTGAAGAGCCCGTCCGCCGACCACACCTTCACGTCGTGGGCCCGGCTCATCACCGGGCTCAGCAACACGCCGTCGGCAAGACCGGCGTAGCGCCAGGCCGCGCGCAGGCGATGGCCCCAGGCGCTGCGGGTCACGTAACCGGCGTTGGCGCAGTGGCTGGCGACGCTGGAACACGCCCCGGCCACCGTCCCGATGCCGTACAGAACGCGGTCGAGGCGCCACACGCCGGCCAGCTGCGCCTGGGACACGCTCAGGCGCAGCCGCGGAGCGTGAAGGGCGCGTCGGCCTCGGCGGCAAGCACGAGGCACGGGGCGATGAGCAGGGCGATGCCTGCCCGGCGGGCAGGGTCTTGAGACATCCGGATTTCCTCCTTTGGCGGATCGCGCCCCTCTTTGGCGGGGGCGATGATCCTGCTGGCGTGCGTCTCAGCCGGCGGCGTAGCGCTCGCGCATCTGGCGCTTGTTGATCTTGCCGACGCTGGTCTTCTCGAGGCTGTCGGCAAAGCGCACCTGATCCGGCACCGCGAAGCGCGAGATCCGCCCCGCATCGGCGAAGGCGCGCAGGTGGGCGATGATGTCCTCCGCCGTCACGCCTTCGGCGCCGGCCTTGGGCACCACCACCGGCAGCGGGCGCTCGCCCCAGCGGGCGTCGGGCACGCCCAGCACGGCCACCTCGGCCACCGCCGGGTGCTGGGAGATCAGGGTCTCGATCTCCAGCGACGAGATCCACTCGCCGCCCGACTTGATGACGTCCTTGATGCGGTCGGTGATCTGCAGCGAACCGCTCGGGGCGATGCGGCCGATGTCCTGGGTGTGCAGCCAGCCGCCGCGCCACAGGTGGGCGGTGGCGTCGGCGTCCTTCAGGTAGCCCTGGGTGAGCCACGGGGCGCGCACGACCACCTCGCCCTGGGCCTGGTCGTCGTGGGCCACGTCCTCCAGGTTGCCGTCGACGATGCGCAGGTTCACCAGCGGAATCGGCAGGCCGGTGCGGCAACGGTCGGGCACGGTCTGCTCGGGCTGCAGGTCCAGGTCGGCGGGCTTGAGCTGGGCGAGGGTCAGGATCGGGCAGGTCTCGGACATGCCGTAGCCGGTGAACACGTCCATCCCCCGCGCCACCGCCTGGGTGGCGAGGCCCACGGTGAAGGCCGAACCGCCGATCACCATCTTCCAGCCGGACAGGTCCATCTCCTTCGCGGCCGGCGCCAGCAGGAGCATCTGCAGGATGGTGGGCACGCAGTGGGAGAAGGTCACGCCTTCGGTACGGCGCAGCTGGAGCAGCATGTCGGGCACGTAGCGGCCGGGGTAGACCTGCTTCACGCCCAGCATGGTCGCCACGTAGGGCAGGCCCCAGGCGTGGACGTGGAACATCGGGGTGATCGGCATGTACACGTCGCCCCGGTGCAGCCGCTGGCCCGACGCGGCGCCGGCCAGCCCGCCGAGGGTGCCGAGGGTGTGGAGCACCAGCTGGCGATGGCTGAAGAACACGCCCTTCGGCAGCCCGGTGGTGCCGGTGGTGTAGAAGGTGGTGGCGCGGGTGTTCTCGTCGAAATCCGGAAATGCGTGCTGCGGATCGGCGGCGGCCAGCAGGGCTTCGTACTCGCCAACCGCGCCAACGGCGGCCGGGTCGCAGGGCTCGTCGGAGAGCAGCACGATGCGCTTGAGCTTGGGCAGGCGCTCGCGGATGCCGTCGAGGATGGGCAGGAATTCGGTGTTGATGAGCAGCGTCTCGGCGCCGCAGTGGTCGATGGTGTAGGCGATCTGCTCGGGCGACAGGCGCACGTTCACGGTCATCAGCACGGCGCCCAGCATCGGGATCGCGAAGTAGCTCTCGAGGTAGCGGTGGGAATCCCAGTCGGCCACCGCCACGGTGTCGCCCTGGCCCACGCCGAGCCGGCTGAGGGCACTGCCCAGGCGGCCGATGCGGGCAACGAGATCGCGGTAGGTGTGGCGGCACACGTCGCGATAGACGATCTCCTGATCGGGCGCGTGGGCCAGCGGCGTGTGCAGGAGCTGCTTGATGAGCAGCGGGTAGGCGTAAGGCTGGTCGGCGGACGCGGCAGCGTCTCCGGTGGCACGGATGTCGGTTTGCACGATTGTCTCCTCGGGCTGTTATGGTCTGACGGAAGCGTCCGCAGCTTAGCCGGAGGGCGGGGTGAAATCGCCCCCCCGAAAGGGGGGCAGCCGGGGCTCAGCCGGGTGGCGGGCGCAGCAGGCCGGCCTGCCGGGCCCGGTGGATGGCCTCGGTCCGGCTGCGGGCGCCGAGCTTTGCGTAGATGTTGCTGAGGTGCCACTTCACCGTTTCGGGCGTCACCTGCGCCTCGCGGGCGATGGCCTTGTTCGACAGCCCCTGGGCAACCCGCTGCAGGATGTCGTGCTCGCGGGCCGACAGCCGCTCCGGCGCATCGACGGCGGCACCGGCCCGGGCTTCGGCCAGCAGCGCCTCGACGAGTGGGCCGGCATCAAGCAGGCTGCGCACCATACCGGCCTGGTCGGCGAACGGCAGCAGCACCGCCAGCCCCGCCACCGCGCGGGGGCGCTGGCCGGCCA
>NZ_BSPX01000130.1:0-5673 GCF_030161255.1 Zoogloea oryzae | reverse complement strand
GTCGCCGGGCTGGCGGGGATGATCGTGGGCGCGCTGATGCTGGCCATGCTGCCGGCGGCGGCGGGCGTGGCCGGCTACGTGGTGCCCATCGCCCTCCTCACCGCCAGCTACGCGCTGTTCCAGACCGCCAACAACACCGCGGCGATGACGGCGGTGGGCGGGGAGCAGCGCGGGGCGATGTCCGGCATGCTCAACCTGTCGCGCAACCTGGGGCTGGTCACCGGGGCGTCGGTGATGGGGGCGGTGTTCGCGCTGGCGGTGGGCACGCCCGACATCGCCGGTGCTGCGCCGGCAGCTGTCGCCAGCGGCATGCAGCGCACCTTCGGCGTGGCCGCCGGGCTGCTGGTCGTAGCGCTGGGGCTGGCGGCGCGGGCGTGGCTGCCTGTCCGCCGAACCCCTGGCGGACACCGTTAAGGTTCGCTTAATCCCTGCTCCTGATAATCGCTGCATGGCTTCTCACCGGAGAAGCGCACAACAACCAGCGACAAGGGAGAGTTTTCATGCAGATACGCGCGTCGTTCGCCCGCTTTTCGTGGGCGGGGATCCTCGCCGGCACGCTTGCCACGGCATTGACGGCTTGTGGCGGAGGCGGTGGCGGCGGTTCCAGCAGCACCACCGCCGCGCCGGCTTCGGTCAGCCTGTCCGGCACCGCCGTCGATGGCTACCTGAAAGAGGCCAGCGTCTTTCTCGACGTGAACGGCAACGGCCTGGCCGACAGCGGTGAGCCCACAACCACCACCGACGACAGCGGCCGTTACCGACTCGACGCCAGCACGGTGTCTGCGCCCATCGCCGGGATGCGGGTGATCGTCACCGGCGGCATCGACACCGACACCGGCTACGCCTTCGCCGGTCGCCTCAGCGCCCGGGCGGAAGGCGCCACCAGCGGCCAACTGGTGTCGCCCCTGACCAGCCTCATCGACGCGCTGGTGGCCCAGGGGCTCAGCCTTGATGCGGCCCGTGCCCGGGTGGCATCGGCCCTCGGGCTGAGCGTGGCCGATCTGGCCACTGATCCGCTGACGGTACTCGCCAGCCAGCCGGCCCTGTACACCCGCCAGCTTGCCCTGCAGCGCGCCGTCCAGCTCCTCGCGAGCGCCAACGCCGGCAGCACCGAGACGGCCTACGCGGCCCAGGAGCGGATGCTCCGCGCCGTCGCCGGCGTGGTGGCCGCCCAGAGCGGCTCCGCCACGGTGGGCGAGCTGGTCGCCCGGGTGAGCGCCAGCCAGAGCGCCTCCGCCCGGGCCCTGGCCGACGCGGTCGAGGCCTCGGTGGATGCCGCCCTGCGCAGCCCCGGCGGGCAGGCCAGCGCCAAGGCGGTCGTGAAGGCCATGGACCAGCTGCGCAGCGAGATGGAAGGCAGTCGCGACTTCGACCTCACCCGCGCCGCCGCCCGGCTGGACGAGCGCAACCAGCTCGCCGCCTACAGCCAGCTTGCCGGCAGTGGCAGCAAGAGCGACGCGATCAACACCCTGACCCGCCGCGCCGGCACCACCACCACCGTCACCCAGCCGGCCAGCACCGCCGGACGCCTGCTCGCCTCCAACTGCTTCCAGTGCCACGGCACCGGTGGCGTGGGCGGCTTCGAGCGCATCCGCGGTTCGGACGCCGCCGAGGTGAAGGAATACCTCGGCAAGTCGGCCCGCGGCGACATCATGGCGGCCCACGCCCAGGGCTACACCAGCGCCCAGCTCGACGCGATCATCGCCTACCTCAAGCAGTAAGCACCGGAGACTTTCATGCCCAAAGCCATCAATCCTTCCCGGCGTCGCCTGCTGCTGCTTGCCGGGGCTGCCCTCGGCAGCGGTGCCCTCGGCGGCATCGCCCACTTCGCCCATGCCGATTCCGACGGCGACGACAGCGACAAGCATTTCGAGGACAGCGCCAACACCAGCTTCACCCTCGCCAGCACCGGCCTCGTGGCCCGGGTGGTGGTGGTGGGCGGTGGCATGGCCGGCGCCACCGCCGCCAAGTACCTGCGCCTGTGGGGCGGCAGCGGCCTGCAGGTCACGCTGGTCGAGCCGAACGCCCGCTACACCTCCAACATCATGAGCAACCTGGTGTTGAATGGCAGCCGCAACATCGCCACCCTCGGCTACACCTACGACAGCCTCGCCGCCAAGTACGGGGTGACGGTGAAGGCCGCCCGCGTCACCGCCATCGACAGCGCCGCCCGCAGCCTCAGCCTGTCGGACGGCAGCAGCCTCGCCTACGACCGGCTGATCCTCGCACCCGGCGTCGAGTTCTCCGACGCCTACGGCCTCACCCAGGCCGACTACGCCACCCGCACGCCCCACGCCTGGCAGGCCGGCGCCCAGACCACGCTCCTGGCCAGCCAGCTCGCCGCCATGCAGGACGGCACCTTCGTGATGACCATCCCCAAGGCGCCTTACCGCTGCCCGCCCGGGCCCTACGAGCGGGCCTGCCTGGTGGCCGATTACCTCAAGACCTACCGGGGTGCCGGCTCGCGGGTTGTGGTGCTCGATGAGAACGCCACCATCCAGGCCGAGCGCGAAACCTTCACCCATGCCTTCGGCGTTACCCACGCCGGGGTCATCAGCTACGAGGCGGGCGTCACCGGCATCACCATCGACCCGCTGACCCGCCGGGTGAGCTATCTCGATGCGGTCGGCGCCCCGCGCACCATCGACGCCCAGGTGGTCAGCCCGATTCCGCCCCACCGGGCCAGCGGCTCGGCGGCCGGGGGCTGGCTCGCCGCCGCCGGGCTCAACAACAGCGCCGACGGGCGCTGGTGCGTGGTGGATGTGCTGAGCTACCAATCCACTGCGGTGGCCGGCATCCACGTGATCGGCGACGCCGCCAGCTGCGGCATGCCCAAGGCCGGCCACGTGGCCAACCAGGAAGCCAAGATCTGCGCCGACGCGATCATCCGCCTGCTCGCCGGCCAGCAGCCCGACCCGGCGCCGGTGGCCAACTCGGCCTGCTACTCGCCGATCACCGCCACCACCGCCTCGTGGCTCACCGCGGTGTATCAGTACGACAGCGCCGGCCGGAAGATGGTGCTGGCGGCCAACGGCGGCAACCCGGTGGGCGCGACGGCCATCGAAGCCGCCTCGGTCAGCAACAGCAACTTCCGCCAGATGGGCACCTGGTTCAACACCCTGATGGGCGACAGCTTCGGCTGATTGCAGTCTGCCGCGCCCGCGTCGTCCGCAGCCCGTGCCATCCGCACGGGCTGCGGCGTTCTGGCAGGCAAGAAGCGATGGGCGCCCGGAGGCTTTCAGCTTCCGTTCAGGCACCCGCTGCCACACTCCCTGTCAGGCGTCGTGATCCGACGTACCCCATCAACCTGTGGAGATCTCCAACATGAAACTGCTGCCCACCACCCTGTTTGCCGCCTTGACCGCCTTCGTCGCCACCGCCGCCATCGCCGGCCCCACCTGCACCGCGCCCCAGGAAAAATGGATCAAGGTGCCGGATTTCAAGGCCCGCCTCGAGGCCGAGGGCTACCAGATCAAGACCTTCAAGATCACCTCCGGCAACTGCTACGAGATCTACGGCCACGACAAGGCCGGCAAGAAGGTCGAGATCTACTTCGACCCCCAGACCGCCGCCGTGGTGCTGGCCCGCTGAGCGCCGCCGCGAGCCCCCGATCATGAACGCACACTCCTCCGGCCAGCCCGTCCGCGTGTGGGACCCGTTCGTCCGCGTCTTCCACTGGAGCCTGGTGGCCTGCGTGCTCCTCAACTTCGTCGTCGAGGAGGGCGAGGCGCTGCACCAGGCGTTGGGTTACGCCGCCAGCGCGCTGGTGGGCGCACGCATCCTGTGGGGCTTCGTCGGCACCCGCCATGCGCGCTTTGCGGATTTCTTCCCCACCCCGGACCGCCTGCGCCGTCACTTTGCCAGCCTGCTCGCCGGCCGGCGCGAGCACCACGTGGGCCACAACCCGGTCGGCGCGCTGATGATGCTGGCGCTGATGGCCTTCGTGCTGCTGCTGGGCCTCACCGGCTACATGCAGACCACCGACATGTTCTGGGGCGACGAGTGGCTGGAGGAAGTGCACGAGGCGCTCGCCTCCACGCTGCTCGGCCTCGCCGGCCTGCACGCCGCCGCCGCCATCATCATGGGCCGGCTGGAGCGCACCAACCTGATCGGTGCCATGATTACCGGCATCAAGCTGCGCCGGGATCGCTGAAGCGCCGCCGTCCTGCCCCGACCCGACATCGCAAGGAGTCCCGACCATGAAAATCCTGTCCCTCATCCTCGCGGCCGCCGTGGCCGTCGGCGCCTCCCTCGCCCTCACCGCCCAGGCCGGCGACAGGGCCCGGGCCGAGGACGTCCGCCAGCTGCGCGAAAGCGGCAAGATCCTCCCGGCCGAAGAGATCATCGTGCGCGCCCGCAAGATCCAGCCCGGCCAGCTCGTCGGCCTCGAGCTGGAGCGCGAAGGCGGGCGGATGATTTACGAGATCAAGCTCATCGACAACGCCAACAAGCTCCACAAGCTCGAACTCGACGCCGCCTCCGGCGAGCTGCTGAGCCACCGGGAAAAGTAAGCCATGCGGCTGCTGATCGTGGAGGACGAGGCCAGCCTCGGCCGCAGCCTCCAGGCCCGCTTCACCGACCTCGGTTACGCGGTGGACCTCGCCCCCAACGGCATCGACGGGGCCCACCTGGGCGCCACCGAACCCTACGACGCGGTGATCCTCGACCTGGGCCTGCCCGACAAGCCGGGGCTCGCGGTGCTGCAGGAATGGCGCGCCGCCGGCCACCGGATGCCGGTGCTCATCCTTACCGCCCGCGACGGCTGGGCCGAGCGGGTCGAGGGGCTGCAGGCCGGCGCCGACGACTACCTGGGCAAGCCCTTCCACATCGAGGAGCTGATCGCCCGCATCCAGGCCCTGCTGCGCCGCGCCGCGCCGGTGCAGGACACCCGGCTCCAGGTGGGCGCCTGGCAGCTCGACGAGGGGCGCCAGTGCCTGGTGGATGGCGACGGGCGGCCGACGACGCTCACCGCCACCGAGTTCCGGCTGCTGCGCTACTTCATGCGTCACCCGGACGTGGTGCTCTCCAAAACACACCTGGCCGAGCACGTGTACGACTACGACGGCGAACGCGACAGCAACGTGATCGAGGTTTACGTGTGCCGCCTGCGCAGCCTGCTGGGCAACGCCCGCATCGAGACCCGGCGCGGCCAGGGTTACCTCTTCCGCAGCCAGCCATGAGGGTCGCCCGATGAGCTCCCTGCGCCGCCGGCTGTCCCTCACCCTCGCCCTGGTGCTGATCGCCGCCGGGGCGCTGCTGGCCGTGGGCCTGCAGGATTTTCCGCGGCGGCTGGTGGAAGACTACGTGGCCGGCCGCCTTGGTCACGACGCCGATCTGCTCTACGTGCGGCTGGCGGATGCCGTTGCGGCGGCCGATCCGGGCGCCAGCGAGCTCGACCCGGCTCGCGTCGGCAGCGCCGGCCCGGCCTACGAGCTGCCCTTGTCGGGGCATTACTTCCTGATCGAGCGGGGCGACCAGCGCATCCGCTCGCGCTCCATGTGGGACGAGGCGATTCCCCTGGCCGACGCCGGCGCCGCGCCGGGCGTGATCCGCCGCCAGGACGGCCCGGCCGGGCAGTCGCTGCTGGTGGTGGCCAAGCGCTTTCCGGGCGTGGGCAACGCGGCGCCGGTGACCGTCACCGTCGCCGAGGATCTGGCCGGGCTGGACGCCGCG
>NZ_BSPX01000129.1:0-5690 GCF_030161255.1 Zoogloea oryzae | reverse complement strand
ATCCACATCGCCCGACGCCGCCGGCAGATCAAGCCGCAGCAACCACGGCAGCAGCGCCAGCCCGGCGGCAGCCAGCAGCGTGGCGGTGTAGATCGGCAGGCGGCCGTGCTGGAGCGCGTTGGTCACCACACCGGCAACCTTGCCGAGCCCGGCCATCGCCCGCTCGAAGCCGCGCTGGCCGCTGGGCCCGCGGGACGGGTCGCGCCCGTGCAGCCCGCGCTCACGCTGCAGCCTGAAATACAGCCAGATACCACCCACGAAAGCCGCCGCGCTCATGGCCAGGGGCAGGTTGAAGCCGTGCCACAGGGCGATGCTCACATCGGGCATCGGCGCGCCGGTCACCGCGGGCACCGCCACCGCGAGCAGCGGGCCGAAGGTCTGCATGGGCATCAGCCCCACCGCCACGCACACCAGCACCAGCAGGTCCACGGGGATGCGCATCCACAGGGGCGGCTCGTGGGGCGTGCGGTCGAGGCCCACCGGCTCGCCGTGGAAGAAGGTGTCGTGGATGAAGCGGCTGGAATACGCCACCCCCAGCAGGCCCGCCAGCACCGCGCCAGTGGGCACCAGCCAGGCCAGCAGCGGATGACCCACCTCCAGCGCCTCGGCAAAGAACATCTCCTTCGACAGGAAGCCGTTGAGGAGCGGCACGCCGGCCATCGCGGCAGCGGCGGTGATCGCCAGCACCGACGTCCACGGCATGTAGCGGATCAGCCCGTTGATGCGGCGCAGATCACGGGTGCCGCACTCGTGGTCGATGATGCCGGCGGCCATGAACAGGCTGGCCTTGAAGGTGGCGTGGTTGAGGATGTGGAACACCGCCGCCACCACCGCCAGCTCGGAGCCCATCCCCAGCAGCAGGGTGATGAGCCCCAGGTGCGACAAGGTCGAGTAGGCCAGCAGGCCCTTCAGATCGTGCTGGAACACCGCGTACCACGCGCCCACCAGCAGCGTCGCCAGCCCGGCGAGGCTCACCGCGTAGAGCCACATCTCGCTGCCGGCCAGCACCGGGTAGAGCCGCGCCAGCAGGAAGACGCCGGCCTTCACCATCGTCGCCGAGTGCAGGAAGGCCGACACCGGCGTGGGCGCGGCCATCGCGTGGGGCAGCCAGAAGTGGAAGGGAAACTGGGCGCTCTTGGTAAAGGCGCCGAGGAGGATCAAGGCGAGGATCGCCGGGTACAGCGGATCGGCGCGCACCGCCGGGCCGGCGGCGAGCACCGCGTCGAGATCGAAACTGCCGGCCACCTGGCCCAGCAGGATCAGCCCGGCCAGCAGGCACAGGCCACCGCCAGCGGTAACGGTGAGCGCCATCCGCGCCCCCTGGCGGGCGTCCTCGCGATGGGTCCAGAACCCGATCAGCAGGAAGGACGCGACGCTGGTCAGCTCCCAGAACACCAGCAGCACGATCAGGTTGCCGGCCGTCACCACGCCCAGCATCGCCCCCGCAAAGGCCAGCAGATAGGCCAGGAAACGCGGCTCCGAATCCTCGGCCGACAGGTAGTAGTGGGCGTACAGCACCACCAGCGCGCCGATGCCCGAGACCATCAGGCAGAAGATCCACGCGAGGCCATCCACCCGCACGGTGTAGTCGATGCCGGCGAGCCACGGCGTGCTCACGCGCAGCAGCTCGCCAGCGAACATCGCCGGCCCCATGGCCACCGTGAAGGCGCCGGCCGCCAGCAGCACCGCAGCAGCGACGAGCGCCGACAGGCCGCGCCGGCTTGCGGGCAGCGCGCCCACGGCAAAGGCCGCCGCAAAAGGCAGCAGGGGCAGGAAGGGGAGGAAGTTCAGAACGCCGGGATGCACCGGCGGATGGTAGCAGCGTCGACGGAAACGGATAAGTCGGAAAAACCGGTTTGAGCCTGCGAAATTAGCTGCATCGACCCCGCCGCCACCGCGCCCGCCCGGCCATGACCGATGGGTTTGGTGCACGGCATCTAAACCATCGTCTAATTTTTGGACAGCCAAAATCTCGATAAATTGACCCCGAGTGGTTGAACGGCCCCCTGCCGCCGACCGGTCGATTCGGGCGAGCACTCTTCGCCCATACAAAAAAGGTGCCGCGCCGCACCTGCATTCCGATAAGGAGGAGACACCCATGGCCGTACTCAACCGGATGGACTGGTATGACCTCGCCAGAACCACCAACTGGACCCCCACCTACGTCAGCGAGGACGAGCTGTTTCCACCCATGCTGTCGGGCGAATTCGGGCTGCCGCTGTCGGCCTGGGAGAAATACGACGAGCCCTACAAGCAGACCTACCCCGAATACGTGAAGGTGCAGCGCGAGAAGGACGCCGGCGCCTACTCGGTGAAGGCCGCGCTGGAGCGCAGCCGCATCTTCGAGAACGCCGATCCGGGCTGGAAATCCGTGATGAAGGCCCACTATGGCGCCATCGCCCGGGGCGAATACGCCGCCGCCAGCGCCGAGGCCCGCATGATGCGTTTCTCCAAGGCGCCGGGCATGCGCAACATGGCCACCCTGGGCTGCATGGACGAGATCCGCCACGGCCAGATGCAGCTCTACTTCCCCCACGAGCACGTCTCGAAAGACCGCCAGATGGACTGGGCCTTCAAGGCCTACGACACCAACGAGTGGGCGATGATCGCCGCGCGGCACTTCTTCGACGACATCATGATGACCCGCGACGCCATCAGCGTCTCGATCATGCTCACCTTCAGCTTCGAAACCGGCTTCACCAACATGCAGTTCCTCGGCCTTGCCGCGGATGCCGCCGAAGCCGGCGACCACACCTTCGCCAACCTCATCTCCAGCATCCAGACCGACGAATCCCGCCACGCCCAGATCGGCGGCCCGGCGCTCAAGGTGCTGATCGAGAACGGCCACAAGGCCGAAGCCCAGAAGCGCGTGGACATCGCCGTGTGGGGCGCCTGGAAGCTGTTCTCGGTGCTCACCGGCCCGATCATGGATTACTACACGCCCCTCGAGCACCGCAAGCAGTCGTTCAAGGAGTTCATGGAGGAGTGGATCGTCGCCCAGTTCGAGCGGGCGCTGACCGACATGGGCCTCGACCTGCCCTGGTACTGGGACATCTTCCTGAAGGACATCAGCCAGACCCACCATGGCATGCACCTGGGCTCCTACTTCTGGCGCCCGACCCTGTGGTGGAACCCGGCCGCCGGCGTCACCCCCGACGAGCGCACCTGGCTCGAAGAGAAATACCCCGGCTGGAACGACACCTGGGGCCAGTGCTGGGACGTGTTCATCGACAACGTGGTGGACGGCAACATGGCGATGACCTACCCCGAGACCCTGCCCTACGTCTGCAACATGTGCCAGCTGCCCATCCTCGGCACGCCGGGCAAGGGCTGGAACGTCAAGGACTACCCGCTCGAATACAACGGCCGCCTCTACCACTTCGGCTCCGAGGTGGATCGCTGGGTCTTCGAGCAGGACCCGGAGCGCTACGCCGGCCACCTGTCGATCGTCGACCGCTTCCTGGCCGGAATGATCCAGCCGATGAACCTCGAAGGCGCGCTGGCCTACATGAACCTCGCGCCGGGCGAGATGGGTGACGACGCCCACAACTACGCCTGGGCCGAGGTCTATCGCGCCCTGCGCGCCAACCGCAAGGCCGGCTGAGGCCAGCGCCCATTCCACCCGGCGCCGCTGCGCGCCGGGCAACCCGACACCCGGAGATTCCCCATGGCCCTCTTCCCCCTCACCTCCAACTTTGAAGGCGACTTCGTGCTGCAGCTGGTCGCCGTCGACACCGACAACACCATGGACGAAGTGGCCGCCGCCGCCGCCGTCCATTCGGTCGGCCGCCGCGTGCGCGCCCGTCCTGGCCACATCCTGCGCGTCCGCCAGCAGGGCGCCACGGACTTCCTGCCGCGCGACCTCAAGGTTGCCGACGCCGGCCTCAAGCCCACCGAGACCATCGAGATCATCTGGCAGGCCGCCTGAGCCCGCCCCGCACCCGGAGCACGACATGAGCTTTACCAAGGTATGCACCGTCGACGACGTGTGGGAAGGCGAGATGGCCCCCTTCACCGTCAATGACCACGAGATCGTGCTGGTGTGCGCCGAAGGCGGTGAGATCGCCGCCTTCCAGGGCGTCTGCCCGCACCAGGACATCGCCCTCGCCGAAGGCCAGTTCGACGGCAAGAAGCTGATCTGCCGCGCCCACCTGTGGCAGTTCGACGCCAGCAGCGGCAAGGGCATCAACCCCGACGACTGCGCCCTCGCCAAGTACCCGGTGCGCATCGACGGCGACGACATCTACGTGAGCACCGAAGGCGTCGAACCGCTCTTCGCCCACAGCTGAACCCAGGAGAACCCCATGAGCACAACCAGCTCCGCGCAGGCCTATCACAACAACCTGGTCGGCCCGGTGATGCGCGCCGGCGACCTGGCCCAGGCCGTCATCGAGGCCGCCAAGGTCGACAACCCCGGCAAGGAAGTCTTCGTGGATGACAAGCGGGCCTACATCCGCATCCACACCGAACACGAAATGATCCTGCGCCAGGCCACCATCGAAGAAGAACTCGGCCGCCCCTTCCGCATGAACGATCTGGAAGTGGACCTCAGCTCCTTCGCCGGCCAGATCGAGAGCCGCGACGACTCGGTGCGCTTCTACTTCGCCAAGAAGCTCTGAGCGCGCCCGCAACACAGCACACAAGACAAGACAGAACACCGGAGGAGACAACCATGACCGAAGCCCAAGTGCTCAAGCCCCAGAAGACCTGGAGCCACCTCGCCGCCCGCCGCCGCAAGCCCAGCGAATACGAGATCGTCAGCGCCAACCTGCACTACAACGACCGCGACCCGAACGCGCCCTACGAGCTGTCGCCGGGCCTGTTCATGAACGAGTGGTACAAGAAGCACACCTTCGGCACCGCCCTCAAGCACGCCGACTGGAACGCCTTCCGCGATCCCGAGGAAGTCGTCTACCGCACCTACAACCTGATGCAGGACGGCCAGGAGACCTACGTCACCGGCCTGTTCGACCAGTTCAACCAGCGCGAGCACGACAAGGCCCTCGACCCGCGCTGGGCCGGCACCCTGGCCCGGCTGTACACGCCGGCGCGCTACCTCTTCCACACCCTGCAGATGGCCTCGGCCTACGTGGGTCAGGTGTCGCCCGCCAGCACCATCACCAACTGCAACTACTTCCAGATGGCCGACAGCCTGCGCTGGCTCAGCCACACCGCCTACCGCACCCGCGAGCTGTCCAACACCTTCAACGAAACCGGCTTCGGCCTTGACGAGCGCCGCTACTGGGAAGAAGACGCCGCCTGGCAGGGCTTCCGCGAGCTGATGGAGCGCGCCCTCACGGTGTGGGACTGGGGCGAGGCCATCGTCGTCCTCAACCTCATCGCCAAGCCAGCCATCGAGGAATCGGTGCTGCGCCGCCTGGGCGAATCCGCCCGCCACAACGGCGACATGCTGCTGGCGCTCCTCACCGACGCCCAGCTCATCGACTCCGCCCGCCACCGCCGCTGGATCGCCGCCTTCGTGCGGATGGCCCTCGAAACCCCGGGCAACCAGGAGCTCATCCAGGGCTGGATCGCCAAGTGGGAGCCGCTCGCCGACAAGGCCATCGACGCCTATTGCGCGGCCCTGCCCGACGTGCCCGAAGCCGCCGCCTCGGCCCGCGCCGCCACCCGCGACTTCCGCCGGTCCCTCGGCCTGTAACCCACAGCGCGCGGGCGCGGCCAGCGCCGCC
>NZ_BSPX01000128.1:0-5767 GCF_030161255.1 Zoogloea oryzae | reverse complement strand
TCGCCACCGCCGACAACCCGGCCTTCGAGGTGGATGCCGCCGAAGTCACCGCTGCCCAGGCCAGCTTCACCATCCTCACCCTCGAACGCCTGCGCGCCGAACTCGGGCCCGAGCGGCCGCTGGTGCTGCTGCTGGGGGTGGATGCCTTCCTCGGCCTGCCCACCTGGCGGCGCTGGACGGAGCTGCTCGACTTCGCCCACCTGGCCGTGGCCAACCGCCCCGGCTACAGCCTCGACGCGGCCCAGATGCCCGCCGCGCTGGCCGACCTCGTCGCCCGATGCAAGGCCAGCCCGGCAGCCCTCGGCGCAGCCCCGGCCGGCGCCATCGTGCCCTTCGAAATGACTCCCCTGGCAATCTCGGCCACCGACATCCGCGCCCGCGCGGCTGCCGGGCTGAGCCTGCGTTATTTGCTCCCCCCGCCGGTTGTTGACTATATTTCCCGGCATCAACTCTATCTCTGACTCAATGGACATCACCCAACTCGAACAGCTCGTCGTTTCCGCCCTTGAAGACATCAAGGCCAAGGACATCCAGGTCATCGACACCACGCGCATCAGCGCCCTCTTCGAGCGCGTCGTGATCGCCAGCGGCGACTCCAACCGCCAGACCCGCGCCCTCGCCCGCAGCGTGGCCGACAAGGCCCGCGAAGCCGGCATCCAGATCATCGGCATCGAAGGCGAAGGCAGCGGCGAATGGGTGCTGGTGGACCTCGGCGCCATCGTCGTGCACATCATGCAGCCGGCCGTACGCAGCTACTACAACCTCGAAGAACTGTGGGCCGCCACGCCCGCTCGCCCGCGCCGCGCCGCCTGAGCGCCCCATGAAGCTGCTGCTGGTTGCGGTCGGCACGCGTATGCCCGCGTGGGTCGACACCGCCTTCGACGACTTCGCCAAGCGCATGCCCCGCGAGCTGCCGATCCAGCTCGTCGAGGTGAAGGCCGAGCCGCGCACCACCGGCAAGACGGTCGAAGCCATGATGGCCGCCGAAGCCACCCGCATCGAAGCCGCCCTGCCACCCCGCTGCCGCCGGCTGATCCTCGACGAACGAGGCGAGGACCTCACCTCCAAGGCCCTCGCCAGGCGCCTTGAGCGCTGGCAGGACGGGGGCGACGACGTGGCCCTCATCATCGGCGGGCCGGACGGCCTCGACCCCACCCTCAAGGCCACCGCCCACGAGACGATGCGCCTGTCCAGCCTCACCCTGCCCCACGCCCTCGTCCGGGTGATGCTCGCCGAAGCCCTCTACCGGGCCTGGAGCGTGCTCAAGAACCACCCCTACCACCGGGAGTGACGGGCGGCACGTGAAGGCCGACACCGGGCGCCCGCCCGGCGGCGTTTCGCTTTATCCTTCCGGCTGGTCCGGAACCGGTTTTGCATAAGGCGCAAGGCAGTCCGGCCGGGTATCCTGCCGTTCATCCTTCACGCATTGCCGCCCCATGATCTACCTCGCCTCCAACAGCCCCCGCCGGCGCGAACTGCTGCAGCAGATCCACGTTCACTTCGAGCCCCTGCTGTTCCGCGGCCCCGGCCGCAACGATCACGACATCGCCGAGGACGTGCTCCCCGGCGAGGATGCCGTCACCTACGTCCAGCGCGTCGCCAACGCCAAGGCCACCGGCGGCATCCAGCGCATGCGCTGGCGCGAACTGCCCAGCCGCCTGCTGCTGGCCGCCGACACCACCCTCGAACTCGACGGCGAAATCATCGGCAAGCCCGACGACGGCGAGCACGCCGTGGCGATCCTCCAGCGCCTGTCGGGCCGCGTCCACCGGGTGCTCACCGCGGTGGTGGTGAGCGACGGCCTGCGCTTCGAGACCCGCCTGTCCACCAGCGACGTGCGCTTCCGCCCCCTGTCTGAAGACGAGATCCGCTACTACGTGGCCACCGGCGAAGCCGACGACAAGGCCGGCGCCTACGGCATCCAGGGCCGCGCCGCGCTGTTCATCGAGGAGATCCGCGGCAGCTACACCGGCATCATGGGTCTGCCGCTCTTCGAGACCGGCGCCCTGCTGCAGGAATTCGGCTATTCTCTGTGACCGCCCGCCGGCCCCCAGCCGGCACGCCTGACGAGGAGACAAACCCAAAACCGGGGCGCCATGACGCCCCATCGGACAGCCGCCCGCGCCCGCCGCAGGACGAGTGGCGATCGGTGAAGGCCCGGCCCAGCCCGGCCCTCACCCATCACCATTTGCACCCGCCATCATGTCCGACGAATACCTCATCAATTTCACCCCCCAGGAAACCCGCGTCGCCCTCATGCAGCAGGGCGTCGTCCAGGAAGTCCACGTCGAGCGCACCGCCAGCCGCGGCATCGTCGGCAACATCTATCTCGGCAAGGTCGTGCGCGTGCTGCCCGGCATGCAGTCGGCCTTCATGGACGTGGGCCTGGAGCGCACCGCCTTCCTCCACGTGGCTGACATCTGGACCGACCGCCACACCGGCGACGCCCTGCGACCCATCGAGCGCATCCTCGCCGAAGGCCAGAACCTCATGGTGCAGGTGCTGAAAGACCCGATCGGCACCAAGGGCGCGCGGCTGTCCACCCAGATCTCCATCGCCGGCCGGATGCTGGTCTACCTGCCCCAGGACAAGCACATCGGCATCTCCCAGCGGATCGGCGACGAAGCCGGCCGGGAAGCCCTGCGCGAGCGGGTCAGCCGCCTGCTGCCGCCCGACGAGAAGGGCGGCTACATCGTGCGCACGATGGCCGAATACGCCACCGACGAGGAACTCGCCGCCGACATCGCCTACCTGCGCAAGCTGTGGGCCGAGATCCGCAACCGCACCGTCGGCGCCTTCCCGCCCACCGTGCTGTACCAGGATCTCAACCTCGCCCAGCGGGTGATGCGCGATTTCGTCACCGACGCCACCTCGCGCATCGTGGCCGACTCCCGCGAGAACTTCCAGAAGCTGATGGCCTTCGCCAGCGAGTACATGCCCCAGGTGGCGCCGCTCCTCGACCACTACACCGGCGAGCGGCCGCTGTTCGACCTGCACGGCGTCGAGGCCGAGATCGAGAAGGCCCTGGCCCGGCGGGTCGATCTCAAATCCGGCGGCTACCTCATCATCGACCAGACCGAGGCGATGACCACCGTCGATGTGAACACCGGCGGCTTCGTCGGCGCCCGCAACTTCGACGACACCATCTTCAAGACCAACCTCGAGGCCGCCCAGTCCATCGCCCGCCAGCTGCGCCTGCGCAACCTGGGCGGCATCATCATCGTCGACTTCATCGACATGGAAAGCGCCGAACACCGGGCCGCCGTGCTCGACGAGTTCCGCAAGGCGCTATCCCGCGACCACACCAAGATGACGGTCAATGGCTTCACGTCGCTGGGCCTCGTCGAGATGACCCGCAAGCGCACCCGCGAATCCCTCGCCCACCTGCTGTGCGAGCCCTGCCCCACCTGCAACGGCCGGGGCGAGGTGAAGACCGCCCGCACCGTGGCCTACGAGATCCTCCGCGAACTGCTGCGCGAAGCCCGCCAGTTCAACGCCAAGGAATTCCGGGTGCTCGCCTCGCCCATCGTGATCGACCTCTTCCTCGAAGAAGAATCCCAGTCGCTGGCGATGCTCTCCGACTTCATCGACAAGACAATTTCACTCCACCCCGAGGCCAGCTACGGCCAGGAGCAGTTCGACATCGTGCTCCTTTGAAGCAAACCCGACAATGCCGATGAAATAGCCGCACCAATACAGTGCAATCCCAGTATTGGTGCGGTTTTCGGCGGTTTTGCGCCCCCTGTTGGGGCATCCAAAAAATCAATCGCCAAACGATTGACGCTGCAATCCACGCACCCGCAGAATCGCGCGCCCCGACTCCCGCAGGTGACACGAGATGCAGACGCGCAACACCCTCCAGACCCCGACCAGCCTCACCCCCGGCGCCCTGCGCCTCGGCCCCGACCACGGCTACGCTTTCGACGGCGACCAGGTGCAGCTCAACGCCGAACTCCTCGGCGACGCCGCCGGCAACTGGGCACTCCAGCTGTGGGCCTGCGATGCGCCCTTCGATGGCCAACCCGTGCGCGGCACCAAGGTGGCCGAAGTGGCGGTCGGTGGTGATGAAGCCCGGGTCAGCGCCAGCGTCCCCGCCTTTCCGCCCGCCGGTCACGCCCAGCACGCCATGGTGCTGGTGCTCGCCGACGGCAGCGACGGCAGCATCCGTGACTTCGCCAACTTCCCGCTCCCCGAGCAGTTCGCCCAGCCCCGCATCCAGGGCACGGCCGGCTTCACCCTCGGCGACAGCCAGGTGCACATCACCGTCGATGGCATCGACAACCCCCGCGCCGCCGACAACCTGAGCGGCAGCCTCGTCGCCGAGCTGTGGGCCCTGCCCGCCCCCTTCGGCGAGCGTGGCAACACCGACGGCGTGCAGCTCGCCGGCGTGTTCCTCGGCAGCCTGGCCGGCCAGCACGGCTGGCAGCACCTCGCCTTCGAACTGCCGCTGGCCGCTCGCCCGACCGGCACCTGGCACGTCGCCCTGCTGCTGCGCGAATGGACCGCCGCCGGCTACGTGACCCGCGACTTCACCGACTTCCCGCTGCCCGTCAGCTGGGCCGCCGAAGCCGCCCCGGTTGCCGAAGTCGAGCCTGCAGCCCCCGTCACGCCGGCCAAGAAGCCCGCCGCGAAGAAGGCCGCCCCGAAAGCCGCCGCCAAGGCCGAAGCCGGCAAGGTGTCGATCAACACCGCCAGCGAAGCCGAGCTCGCCGCCGTCAAGGGCCTGCCCAAGGCCGTCGCCGCGGCCATCGTCGCCGCCCGCCCCTTCAAGCAGGTGGACGACCTGCTGGCCGTCAAGGGCGTTGGCGCCAAGCTCCTCGACAAGCTCAAGGGCAGCCTCGCCCTGTAAGCCGCAGCCGCCTCACCCCGCCGTCGGGTTCGCGCCCGGCGGCGCCCACAGCATCGCCCCCGTCGTCTCCACCAGACACAGCCACACCCGCACGTCGAACTCCAGCTGGTGATAGGCCGGCTCGATCCGGCAGCACAGCTGGTAGAAGGCCTTGTCGTGCTCCGGCTCCTTCAGGTGAGCCAGCTCGTGGGCGACGATCATCCGCAGGAATTCCTCCGGCGCCTCGCGGAACAGGTTGGCGATGCGGATCTCCCGCTTGATCCGCAGCTTGCCGCCCTGCACCCGCGCCACCCGCGTGTGGGTGCCCAGCGCATTCTGGATGTTCTGCAGCTTCCCGTCCCAGGCCACCTTGGATAGCGGCGGCGCATTGCGCAGATGCCGCGCCTTCAGCTCGCCCACGAAGTCGTACAGCGCACCGTCGTTGCGCACCCCGTGGGGCCGGGGGTACTTGTCCCGCAGGATGTCGCCCAGCTCGCCCCGGGCCAGCACCTCGCCCACCTGGGTGATGAGGTGCGCCGGATAACCGGCCAGATATTTCAGGTGAGAAGCGGGCATCATGTCGATGGTCTGCACGGTCGTGCGACGGCGGGAGAAGGAGCGCGATTTTACCGCCTGCGGCGCCCGCGTTTGATCTGGCGCAATGCCCCATCGGAGGCTTACGTGTAAATTACTGACTATCAAGTCATTAATTTTTCCGACGGAGGATGACATGCTCGAAACCGTCGCCGAAAACCCCAGCACAGCCGGCCATCCTGCCCCGGCGCGGGTGCTTGTCGCCCTCGCCGCGCTGCTGCTTCCCCTCTTCGCCGCCCCGCTCCCCGCAGCCGAAACCCTCGCCGACGCCTGGCGCGACGCCCTTTCGGTGGACGCCCGCCTGCGCGCCGCCGACGCCGATGCCGACGCTGCCCGCGCCACCCG